>NZ_QHJY01000100.1 GCF_003185805.1 Caulobacter sp. D5 | reverse complement strand
GTCAACGGCGAGCCGCTGCGCCTGACCTCGCTGGAATACCGCCTGCTGCACTACATGATGATGCACCAGGGCCGGGTGATCGGCCGCACCGAGCTGGTCGAGCACCTGTACGACCAGGACTTCGACCGCGACAGCAACACCATCGAGGTGTTCATCGGCCGGCTGCGCAAGAAGCTGGGCGCCGACCGCATCGAGACGGTGCGGGGCCTCGGCTACCGCCTGATCCCGCTGGAAGGCGAGACCGCGGGGTGACCGCGCGCGGGGGCGAGGCTTGATGCTCGACTTCCGCAAGCGCTCGCTCGTCCGGCGGCTGGTGCTGCTGGCGGCGATCTGGACGCTGTTCGTGCTGCTGGCGGCCGGGGCCTTCCTGACCGCCCAGTTCCGCGACGCGGCCATCCGCCGCTTCGACCAGAGCCTGGCGGTGCTGACCGACGACCTCTATGCCGGCTCGACGGTGGAGGACGGGGTGGTCAAGGCGCCGTTCCTGACCGACATCCGCGCCACGCGGGCCTATTCCGGCCGCTACTGGGCGATCTTCGCCCAGAAGAGCGGCGGCGGGCTCTCGGCGATCGAGCGTTCGCGCTCGCTGTTCGACAGCGACCTGATGCTGTCGACCGCCCAGATCGACCGGCTGACCGCCGATCCGGGCAAGACCCTCTACTTCGACATGCGCGGGCCGCAGGACAAGCCGCTGCGGGCGGCGGCGATCCTGACGCGGCTGCCGGGGCATCCCGATCCGGTGGTGTTCATCGCCGCCGAGGACCGCTCGCCCATCGACGACGACGCCGACCGCTTCGGCAGGATCACGGCGTTGGCCCTGCTGCTGCTGGGCGTGGGCCTGATCGTGGCCATCGTCTTCCAGGTGCGCTTTGGCCTGCAGCCGATCTTCCGCCTGCGCCGCGAGATCGCCGGGGTGCGCAGCGGCAAGGCCGAACGGCTGGTCGGACCCTATCCGGAGGAGCTGGAGCCGCTGGCCGGCGAGCTGAACGGCCTGTTGGCCCACAACCAGGAAGTCGTCGAGCGCCAGCGCACCCACGTCGGCAACCTGGCCCACGCCCTGAAGACGCCGCTTTCGGTGATGCTGACCGAGGCCAGCCAGCAGGGCGGGGTGCTGGCCGAGGTGGTCGAGCGCCAGGCCCAGACCATGCGCGAGCAGGTCGACCATCACCTGCGCCGGGCGCGGGCGGCGGCCCGTTCGCAGACCAGCGGCGAGCGCACGCCGGTGGAGCCGATCCTCGACGAACTGGCCGTGACCCTGGAGCGGATCTTCCAGGACAAGGGCGACGGGCGGGGCGTGGAGATCGATTGGCGCTGTCCGGAGGACCTGTGCTTCCAGGGCGAGCGGCAGGACTTCATGGAGCTGGCCGGCAACGTCATGGAGAACGCCGGCAAGTGGTCGAAGGCCCGCATCCGCGCCGAGGCCAAGGCCGACGGCGAGGGCCGCATGCTGCTGACCGTCGACGACGACGGCCCGGGCATTCCGGCCGAGCAGCGGGCCCAGGCGCTGAAGCGCGGCCAGCGGATGGACGAGCATACGCCGGGCACCGGCCTTGGCCTGTCGATCGTCGACGAGCTGGCGCGGGCCTATGGCGGCTCGGTGACCCTGGACGATTCGCCGCTGGGGGGGCTGCGGGTGGTGCTGTCGCTGCCGCGCGCGGAGGGTTAACGCTACCGCGCGCCACTCTGGCGATAGCGCGCTGTCGTCAAGGTGGAGCTTTCGGCGCCGCGACACTTCGCCTTGCCTTGCGGCGTTGAAAAAGCAGCGGTTTCGGAAAGTCTTAACCTCGTTGGCAACATGGTTGACGCTGCCTGGACATGTCCCGTCCCCGGCGGAGATCGATGCCCGCAATCGCCGCGCACAAACTGCAGATCATCCGGACGCTGGTCGAGACCGCGCCCGATGCGGCTCTGCGCAGTCTCGAGCTCGCCCTGGCCAACGCCGGCGGGCAGGGGGCGCTGGCGACCGTGCGGGCCATGGTCGAGGACGAGACCGCCGATCGCTACGTCCGCAACACCATTCTTTCCCCCATCGCGCCGCTGTGCCAGCCGCGGCCCGAGGGCCTGCCACAGTTCCCGCGCCGGGCGTTGGCCCTGCTGTGGAAGGCGCTGAAGGTCGAGGCCCCGCGCCAGGTCGCCGAGGGCGCGGCGCGCTGCAATCCCTGGGATCTCGACAACGGGGCGCCCGACGTCTTCAACGAGCTGTGCAAGATGGCCGCCCGCGGCCTGCGCGCGGCCGAGCGGCCCGACTACGAAGCCATCGCCCAGATCTGCGACGCCGACGAGCTGGCCGACTATCTCGACCTGTCGGTGATCGTCCGCAACGCCCTGCCGCGGCTGTCGGAGTGGGTCAGCCGGATGAGCGGCGAGCGCGCGGCGGCCGCGCGCCTGGCCTATCGCGACGCCTGCGCGATCAGCGACGACGCCGGTCCGCGGATGTTCGAGATGCTGGCGGCGCACCTGCCCGAACCCTGGCGGATCCTGCGGGTGATCTCGGCGGTGATGGACCGTCCCAACGACCGCTACCTGGCGTCGTCGGAGGTCAAGGAATTCGGCGAGCGGATGCTGGCCGACATCGAGGCCAGCATCGAGCACGTGCGCGGCTTCGACCTGGACGGCGGCGAGGCCTCGGGCCGTTCGGCGGCGGCCTCGGCCCAGCGCATCGCCCACCAACTGACCGAGTTCGAGCAGGCCGTGGACGTGGCCAAGGACGGCCCATGGGGCAAGCGCCTGGCCAAGTTCAAGCAGGCGGCGGCCCAGGCGGCCGAGACGCGGATGAACGCCGCCGACAAGGAGCTGGGCCTGGCCCTGCCGCTGCGGCCGATCTCGATGATGGGCAAGATGGGCGGCGGCAAGGGCGTGCCGAAGCTGGAGGAGGCGCCGGACGCGATCCTGGTGCGCCGCGCGACCTCGGCCCTGGCCTTCATCGAGGACCTGCGTCCGTGCGCGGCCCAGGCCGGCTACGGCTCGACCCGCGCCAAGGCGCTGGAGAAGCTGAACCAGCGGCTGGACCAGTACATCGAGGACAGCCTGCACGTGGCCCGCACCGGCGAGGGCGGCGACCCGCAGGTGGCCCGCGCCTATCTCGAGATCGCCGCGGCCTACATCGCCCACACCCGCGACGAGAAGACCGCCGAGATCGTCCGCCGACGGGCCGTCGCGGCGATGGCGGCGTAGGGACGGACGGCAGTCTTCACCGCCGAAATCCGCCGTTTGAAATCTGCGGGTTGGATACCCCCTCCGATCGCCTTCCTGGGCCTTGTGCCCAGGATCCATCGTTCAGCCGCTCAGACCTTTCGAGGCTGGTCGAGGTCTGAGCGGGCGTCGGCATGGACCCTCGCCACAAGGGCGAGGGAGGCGACTTTGGGGGCGCGGTGGGACATTGCGCCTCGGGCGCTGATCCGGGACCTGGCGGACGCCGCGACGCAATCTGAGCCTTAAGTGTTTTTTTCACTGACGCGCGGATCGATCTGCGGCTAACAGCGAACCATGATCGGTTTCTGGATCGCCGCCGCGGGTCTGTCCGCCGCCGCCGCCGCCCTGGTGCTGCGGGGGGCCGCGCACGGGCTCGCGCCCGCCGGCGACGACCCGGCCCTGGCCG
>NZ_QHJY01000584.1:667-1133 GCF_003185805.1 Caulobacter sp. D5 | reverse complement strand
AGCAGGTCGGCCGGGCGGGCGTCGAACGGCGCGACCAGGGCCAGCGGCCGCGGCGCGCAGGCGAAGGCCTCGACGGCGGCGGTGAAGACGATGCGGTCGGCTTGGCCCGGCGCCTCGAAGGCGCGGAGCAGGGCCTGGGCTTCCGATGCCAGGGTCGGCGCGTCGTGAATGCGACCCGTCCCGACGGCGTGGGCCTGGGCGGCCGCGATCGTCTCCGCCGTGAAGCCAGCGAAGGCCAGGGTGTCGAAGGCCGGATCGGCCAGCGCCTCGGCGGGCGCGCCCAGCACGTCGCGGAGGAAGTCCGCGCCGACCACGGCCGGGGCGAACGCCGCGCGCAGGTCGCCGGTGGAGCGCAGGACGCCTTCGGCCAGCGCGATCTCGTGGCCCGTGAAGCCGACGGCGGCCAGGGCGCGATGGTCGAGGCCTTGGGCCTCTTCCAGCGATCCGGCGCCCAAGGCGTGCAGGC
>NZ_QHJY01000584.1:0-193 GCF_003185805.1 Caulobacter sp. D5 | reverse complement strand
GACGGAACGCAGGGCCGACTGTGCGGGGCCGGAGAACTGGCGCACCGCGACGCCGTCGAGCGTTTCGGCCGCCTGGATCAGGCTCCAGGCCGTATCGAGGCCGGGGCGAGCGCCCAGGCGCAGGGCCGTCTCGGCGTCCTCGAAGGCGGCGACGACGCCCGTTCCGCGCAGGCCGTGGGCGCGAACGGCGGTC
>NZ_QHJY01000099.1 GCF_003185805.1 Caulobacter sp. D5 | reverse complement strand
GCACCGAGCCGGCAAAGAAAAAGGGCGCGGAGGCCGAAGCTTCCGCGCCCTTCTTTTTTTTGGACCGCTTACCAGCGGAGCCCGAAGGCTCAGCTGTGGTAGGCGCGTTCCCCGTGTTCGGAGATGTCCAGACCTTCTTCTTCGGCGTCCGGCGAGGCGCGCAGGCCGATCACCAGCTTGATGACCAGGAAGACGATGATCGAGGCGACGGCCGACCAGACGATCGTGACGCCCACGCCCTTCAGCTGGGCGATAACCTGGGTGACCAGGTCGTAGGCGGCGGTGTCGCAGGTCGAGATGTCGCCGTCCTTGGCGCACGAGGTGTAGTCGACGACGCCGGCGCCGCCCCAGGCGGGATTGACCACCAGGCCGGTGCCGATGGCGCCGACGATGCCGCCGATGCCGTGGATGCCGAAGGCGTCCAGGCTGTCGTCGTACTTCAGGGCGTTCTTAACGGCCGAGCAGAAGATGATGCAGATCGGCGAGACGACCAGGCCCAGGATCAGGGCGCCCATCGGACCGGCGAAGCCGGCGGCCGGGGTGACGGCGACGAGGCCGGCGACCACGCCCGAGGCCAGGCCCAGGGCCGACGGCTTCTTGCGGGTGATCCACTCGACGACGATCCAGGACAGACCGGCGGCGGCGGTGGCGATGAAGGTGTTGACCATGGCCAGCGAGGCATAGGCGTTCGACTCGAGGTTCGAGCCGGCGTTGAAGCCGAACCAGCCCACCCACAGCAGGCCGGCGCCCACCAGGGTCAGGGTCAGCGAGTGCGGAGGCATCGGCTCCTTGCCGAAGCCTTGGCGCTTGCCGAGGATGATGGCGCCGACCAGGGCGGCGATACCGGCGTTGATGTGGACCACGGTGCCGCCGGCGAAGTCGAGGGCGCCGAAGCTCCAGATCAGGCCGGCCTTGACGGGCGCGGTCGGGTTAAGAGCGATCGCGTCCGGACCCGGCCACCACCAGACCATGTGGGCCATCGGGTAGTACGAGAGCAGCGGCCACAGCACGGCGAAGGCCACGATGGCGGCGAACTTCATGCGCTCGACCAGCGAGCCGACCACCAGGGCCGCGGTGATGGCGGCGAAGGTCGACTGGAAGGCGATGAAGGTCAGTTCCGGGATCACGACGCCGGTCGAGAAGGTGGCGACCACGCTGGACGGCGTGACGTCCTTCAGGAACAGGCGGCCTAGACCCCCGACGAAGGTGTCCCAGTGTCCGCCGTCGGTGAAGGCGAAGCTGTAGCCCCACAGGAACCAGGCGACGAAGCCGATCAGGGCCACGGTCGAGACCTGCATCATGACCGACAGCATGTTCTTCGAGCGGACCAGGCCGCCGTAGAACAGGGCCAGGCCCGGCAGGATCATCAGCAGCACCAGCAGCGCCGAGGTCAGCATCCAGGCGTTGTCGCCCTTGTCCTGTTTGTCGACGATGGTCGGAGCGGCGGCGGGAGCGGGTGCGGCGGCCGGAGCGGCGGCCGGGGCCGGCGCGGCCTCGGCGGGCGC
>NZ_QHJY01000098.1 GCF_003185805.1 Caulobacter sp. D5 | reverse complement strand
GGCGCCGGGGCGGCGGCCTTGCCGGCCCAGCTCAGGGTCGGACCGGTGTAGTCGGCGCGGGCGGCGGTCTCCACGCGCTGGCTGCGCGGCCCGTAGCGGCTCTCGCGTGCGTCGTCGGCGCGCGCCGGAAGGGCGACGCTGGCGAGCAGCAGCAGGGGCAGAACGAGGCGCATGCCGGTCCGGACGTGGGTATTGCAGTCTGCAACCCTTAGCCGACGCCGCTTAATCCCCGCCTAACGGCGTGGCTCCAGCGTCGGGCGTGCGACATTTTGGGTGGAGCTTCAAAAGCCCTCCCCCTCGATGGGGGAGGGTTGGGTGGGGGTGGCTGCGGCGTCGGCCGTCGCGCGCTTGCCTGAACCGCCGCATCACCCCCATCCCCGACCCTTCCCCCATCGAGGGGGAAGGAAGAGCGCGGCTCCTACCGCCCCCGCCACCACGCCAGCAGCCGCCGCTCGGCCGCCGCCAGGGCCGCGTGCAGGGCCACGCCCAGCAGGGCCAGCACGGCCAGGGCGGCAAAGCCACGCGCGGTCTGCAGGCGGTTGAAGCTTTCCAGCATCCGCCAGGCCAGGCCCTGGCTCGCGCCCGAGCCGGCCACGAACTCGGCCGCCACCGCGCCCACCAGAGCCAGTCCCGCCGCCACCTTGATCCCCTCCAGGATCGCCGGCAGGGCCGAGGGCAGGCGCAGCCGCGTCAGCCGCTGCCAGGCGCTGGCGCCATAGAGGTCGAACAGCCGCGACAGGTCCGGTTCGGCGGCCTTCAGGCCCGCCACGGCGCCCGAATAGATCGGGAAGAAGGCGATCACCGCCGCCAGCGCCGTCACCGCCCGGCCCGGATGGTCGATGCCGGCCCAGATCGTCACCAGCGGCGCGATGGCGATCACCGGCGTCACCTGCAGGATCGCGGCGACGGGTCGGAAGGCGTCCTCGACCACCGGCCGCAGGGCCGCGGCGAACGCCAGGGCCAGGGCGACGAGGGCGGCGAGGACCAGCCCGGCCAGCGCGGTGGAAAGCGTGCCCCAGGCGCTCAGCGCCAGCAGGGGCCCCGCTTCGACCAGGGCCTTGGCGATCTCCGACGGGGCCGGCAGCAGGTAGGCGGGCACGTGCAGGAGGCGGCAGGCGCCTTCCCAGGCGGCCAGCAGGAAGGCGACGAACAGCACGGGGGCGAGGAGGCGGGTCATGGCGTAGGCCCCCTCCGGCCCTCCGGGCCACCTCCCCCAAGGGGGGAGGATTCAAGATGCTCCCCCCCTGGGGGAGCTGTCGGCGAAGCCGACTGAGGGGGCCGCGCGAGCAGCGCGGACACCGCCTCCACCGTCTCGCGGAACGCCGCCGTCGTCCGAAACCCCGCCGGCCTCGCCAGCGGCCCGTCCACGACCACCTCGCCCGCGACCACCCCCGGACCCGGCGTCAGCACCACCACGCGGCCGGCCATGTAGACGGCCTCCTCGACATTGTGGGTGACGAACACCACGGCCGGCGCCAGGTCGGCGCACAGGGCCAGCACGTCGTCGGCCAGGGCGCGGCGGGTGATCTCGTCCAGGGCCGCGAACGGCTCGTCCAGCAGCAGCAGGCGCGGCCCGGTGACCAGGGCCCGGGCCAGCGAAGCCCGCATGGCCATGCCGCCCGACAGCTGCGCCGGCCGCGCGTCCTGCGCGCCGTCGAGACCCACCTGGGCCAGGGCTTCGCGCGCTTTGCTGCGAGCTTCTCGCGCCGGAACGCCCGCCAGCTCCAGCGGCAGCGCCACATTGGCCGCCGCGCTCATCCACGGCGCCAGGGTCGGGGCCTGGAACACCACCGAGGTCTCGCCCTTGCCCGCCGCCCGGGCGACGCTCCCCCGCGTCGGGTTTTCGAGCCCCGCCAGCAACCGCAACGCCGTCGACTTCCCGCACCCCGACGGCCCGACCAGCGCCACCACCTCGCCGGCGGAAAGCGCCAGGTCGAGGGGGCCAAGGGCGCGGCCGCGCGGGTAGTCGACTTCGACGGCGGAAAGGGCGGCGATGGTGTTCACGCTCACTTCTCCTCCCCCGCATCGCGGGGGAGGGGGACCAGCGAAGCTGGTGGAGGGGGTGACCGCCGCTCAGACCTCGGCCGGGCCAGCCCGCCCACGCGCTCGGCTGCCACCGTCCACACGCCCAGCGCCAGTTCGTCCGGATCCCGTAAGAAGTCGCCGGCGGCGATGCGCATGACCTCGATCCCCTGCGACGCGAGCCACGCGTCCCTGCGCGCGTCATGCCTCGCCTGATCGGCCGTGTCATGCCCCGCGCCGTCGATCTCCACCGCCAATCGCGCGGCCGAGCAATAGAAGTCGAGGATATAGGCGCCGACCGGATGCTGGCGACGGAAGGTCGGACCTTCGCCTCGCCGACGCAGGCGCTGCCAGAGCATGGTCTCGGGCAGGGTCATTTCGCGGCGCAGGCGGCGGGCGCGTTTCAGCGTCAGGACTGGTGAGCGCATGTGCGGCGGTCGCCCCCTCCACCCCTTCGGGGTCCCCCTCCCCCGCGAGCGGGGGAGGAGAAAGATCACTTCGGCAGGAAGCCCAGGCTGTAGGCCTTCTTGTAGTCCAGGCCCTTGTCGTAGACCCCCTGGTCGGCCGCCACCTGGAAGAACTCGGCCCAGCGCGCGTCGGTCATGGCGCCGATCCCGTCCTTGGGCACGATGCCGTAGGAGCGCATCTTGTCCCGGGCCTGGTCGAGCAGGTCCTGGGTCATTTCGGGGTTGTCCTTGAGGATCAAGGCGTCGCCCGGCTTGGCGTCGCCGTAGAGATAGCTCTTCCAGCCGGCCGCCAGGGCGTCGCTGATCGCCTGCACCTGGGCGGGCTTGGCCTGGATCATCGCATCGCTCACCAGGGCGAACGAGGCGTAGGCCGGGTAGCCGTCGTCGGCCAGCAGGAACACCGCCGGCTTCTCCCCGCCGGCCTTCTCGATCAGGTAGGGCTCCGAGGTCGCATAGCCCTGCTGGATCAGGCTCTTGTCGGCCAGGAACGGCGCGACCGAGTAGTTGTACTTGCGCACCTGGGCGTCGGTGAAGCCGTGCTTGGCCTTCAGCCACACCCAGAACGCCGTCACCGAGGCGTCCGACAGCAGGATCGGCCTGCCCTTCATGTCGGCGATGCTGGCGACGCCCTGGCCCGGGTGGGCGATCAGCACCTGCGGGTCCTTGTCCATATAGGCGGCGACGGCTTTGACCGGCACGTTCTCCTTGGCCAGGTTCAGCACGATGAAGCTGTTGGAGCCGACGCCGATGTCCACCGCCCCGGTGGCCAGCAGCTGCGGCACGTTCACCCCGGGACCGCCCTGAACGATCGAGACATCGAGCCCGCGCTTGGCGAACTCCCCCGTCGCCACCGCCTGGTAGTAGCCGCCCAGCTCCGCCTGAGCCCGCCAGTCGGTGGCCAGCTTCAGCTTCGTCAGCCCCGGCGCGGCGTCCTTCTTCGCAGGCGAACAGGCGGCGGCCATCGAAGCCACCGCGGCGGCGAGGCCGGCTGCGGTCACGGCGCGGCGCGAAACGGTCATGTGGCGGATCCCCCGGGTGTGTGCGGCGCGGAGGTTAGCGGGGCGGGCGGGGAGGGGGAAGGGCGGCGGCCGGGAAGAGTTTTCGGGGTTTTGTCTTGTGGTGCAACTATGCGGTGATCACGTCATGGTATAGCTAGGTGGTGGGGCTGAGAGTCGGGGGATACGCGTATGGTCGGTTGCGTCGCGTCTTGGGAGCCGCCCTGCGGCCTGTGCTCCCTGTCCAGGCCTCGCCCGCCCCGCTGAACGCGCCGATCTCCCCGAAGCCCTAACACCATCCCTGTCCTGCAAAGGAAGCGCAGCCTCCATGCGTAGCACCCTGTTTCGCGCCGCCAGCGCCCTGGCCGTCCTCACCGCGATCGCGCTAGCTCCCTGTGCGGCGACGGCCGAGTCCTACGATGGCGCCCTGCCGCCGCCAGTGGCGTCGATGGTCGACGAAAACGGGGTCGATATGCTCTCGGGGACCTGGTCGCGCTCAGGCGCCACTATGTCCATCGGCTCCGATACTGGCGGCCTGTCGCTGTCCTATCTAAAGACCGACGGGAACATGGCCGGCACCCTGTTCGGCACCATCAACATGACGGGGGCCAACAGCACCGACATTATCGTGAGCCTGGCGGGGGCGTCGGAAAAGTTCACCGCGCTGGGCGGCGGGCAGTTCGCCGCCGCCAACGGTCAAGGCTCGTCTCTCGTCAATGTGGGCGGAATCTATACCTACACCGGCAGCGACGGCACGATCGCCAAGTATGCCTACGACACCCGCAGCATCATTCCCCGTCAGGGCAATCAGGGGAACCTGATTTCGATTCAGCGACCGAGCGGTGAACTGATCAAGCTGACCTACAAGACTGCGACCTTCTGCGGGGGGACCTATTTCGGCACCTGCATGTTTACTGTCTTCGAGGCGCGTCCCATCGCGATCTCGAGCAGCCTCGGCTATCAGTTGCACTTCTTCTACGCGTCGAACACCATCTCGAGTTCCGGCGCTTACGCCTACCCGACGAGCGCGAAGATGTTCGACGCGGCGGTCGACTACTGCGACCCCGCGCAGGACAGCTGCGGAACCTTCGCCAATGCCTGGCCCACGGTTTCGTGGTCCAACAACGGCTACGCCTACGAGACCGCGACCGACTCTCTGGGGCAGACCGGGTCGGTCGCCAGCGGCGTTCTGACCACGCTCGGCGGCCGGACATTGACCAAGAAAAGCACCGGCGACACCAGCTTCACCTTATCTGACGGCATCGGCACCTGGGCCTACAGCTATTCCGAAAGCAACGGCAAGCGCACGATGACTTCCGTTGATCCGCTGGGGCGCGCGCGCACGGTGGTCTCCGACCTTGCCGCCACCATGCCTCTGTCGGACACCGACGCCCTCGGTCACACCACCGTCTACACCTACGATTCCCTGTGGCGGACGACGCGTGTGACGCTCCCGGAGGGGAACTACACCAACTATACCTACGACGCGCGCAGCAATATCATCGAACGGCGCGAAGTCGCCAAGCCGGGGTCGGGTCTCGCCGACATCGTCACCACGGCCGGCTATGACGCCAGCTGCGGTAACATCATCGTCTGCAACAAGCCGCTCTGGACCAAGGACGCCGCGGGCGCTCAGACCGACTACACCTACGACGCCACTCACGGCGGTGTGTTGACGATCACCCGGCCGGCCGGCGCGGACGGCAAGCGGCCGCAGGATCGCTATGCTTACGCCCAGTTCCCGACCTCCGCGAAGAATAGCGCCGGCGAACTGGTTCAATCGGGATCGATCTGGCGCAACACCAGCGTGTCGAGCTGCATCACCGGCGACACCTGCTCGACCGCCCAGGAAACCAAGTCTTCCTTCGCCTATTCAGGCCCGCACGCCGCGCGCAGCTCCAGCAGCCAGGGCTCGGGGGATGGCGTGCTGCTGGCGACTTCCAGCAACACCTACAACAGCGTCGGCGACCTCGTCGCCGTCGATGGCCCGGCCGCCGGTTCGGACGATGTGACGACCTATCGCTATGACGCGGCGCGTCGTCTGGTGGGCGCGATCGGGCCCGATCCGGATGGCGCGGGCGTCCAGAAGCGCTCGGCGACGGCTATCACCTATGACGGTGACGGCCGCGCGCTGATCACGGCCAAGGGCACGGTCGAGGGAACTTCCGACGCCGACTGGGCGGCGATGAACGTCTTGCAGCGAGCGCTCACCGTCTATGACGCCGCCGGTCGCGAGCGCGTCACCGCGGCTGAGGTCAATGGCGTGATCACCGCCCTGGTCCAGAACTCCTACGATTCCGCTGGTCAGCTCATCTGCACGGCCCAGCGCCTGAACCCGGCGAAGTTCGGCTCCTATCCGCAGTTCAGCGACCTGCCTGCTTCGGCGTGCTCGCTTGGCGTGGCCGGGGCGGACGGCCCCGACCGCGTCTCCTACTTCGTCTACGACGACAATGGCCAGTTGCTGGAGGAATGGAACGCCTTCGGCACGGCCGATCAGGTCCGGACCGAGCAATACGTCTTGGCGACGAGCGGTCTGCCGACCTCCGTCACCGACGCCAAGAACAACACCACGACCTATGCTTACGACGGCTTCGATCGGCCGACATACACCTACTATCCGGTCGCCACTGTTGGGGCGCTGGCCGCCAGCGCCAGCGATTACGAGCAGACGACCTACGACGCCGCCGGCCGCGTCTCGCAGCAGCGGTCGCGCGACGGGCAGGTCACGAGCTTCACCTACGACAATCTCGGCCGCGTGACGTTCGAGGACGCGCCCGGCAGCCTGCCGGACACCGGTTACGTCTACGACAACCTGGGTCGGACGACGTCCGTTTCCCAGTCCGGTCAGGCGATCACCTACAGCTATGATGCTCTGGGGCGTCAGATCAGCGAGACGGGTCCTATTGGAACCGTCAGCTACCAGTACGACATCCAGGGCCGGCGTACGCGGGTCACCTGGCCGGGCGACTTCTACGTCACCTACGAGTACGAGGCGCTGGGCGGATTGAAGGCTGTGCGCGAAAGCGGTTCGACGCTTCTGGCCAGCTACGAGTACGACGCCTTCGGCCGGCGCACGAAGCTGATCCGCGGCGACGGGGCCGTTACGCAATACACCTACGATTCGGCTCTGCGTCTGGCGACGATGACGCACGATCTGGCCGGGTCGGGATACGATCAGACCTATGGCTGGACCTACGGAACTTCGGGCCAGATCAAGACCAGCACGGCCTCCAATGCCGCCTATACGTTCAAGAACAACGGCGCTCAAATCTCCCGCAGCTATGGCGCGAACGGTCTGACCAGGTGACGAGCGTCGCGGGCGGGGCCACCACCCACGACGCGCGCGGCAACCTGACGGGCGACGGCGCTGCGACCTATGCCTATGACGCCGCCAACCGCCTGACCGGCAGTTCTACGGGCGCCGCCTTCGGCTACGACGCCGAGGGGCGCCTGGCCCAAACCACCCTGAGCGGGGTGACGACGAAGATGCTGTATGACGGCGACCAACTGCTCGCCGAGTACGCCGGCGCTGCTGTTCTGCGCCGCTACGTGCCGGGGGCGGGCTCCGACGAGCCGCTGGTCTGGTACGAATATGCCGGCGGTTCGACCGTCAAGCGCTGGTACGCGGCAGACGAGCGCGGTTCCATCGTCGCCGTCCTCGACAGCGTCGGCGCCGTTGAGCGGATCAATGGCTACGACGAATACGGCGCGCCCGCGGCGACCAACCTCGGCCGTTATCAGTACACCGGCCAGGCCTGGCTGCCGGAGGTGGGCCTCTATCACTACAAGGCTCGGGTCTATTCTCCGACCCTGGGGCGCTTTCTGCAGCCGGACCCGATCGGTTACGGCGACGGATTGAACTGGTACGCCTATGTCGGCAACGATCCCATCAACAACACCGATCCCACCGGCCTGTGGGGCGTGCCGGGCACATCGTGCACCGCCGGAACCGCCGGCTGCGACGGCAACGCCGACTTCAGCGACTTCTTCGTCACCGCGTCGCGCTGCGCCTACGGCGCTATCTGCATAAGCCCGCTCGACATCCTGCACCTTGGCCCGCCCGGCGCCGGCGGCCTGCTCGGCGCTCTCGTGCCGGTTACGGCCGCTCTGACCACTTGGGCGACGCCTTCGGACATCATGGGTTGCTCGGCTGCGGTCGGTAGCGCGGCTCTGGCCGGGATGGGCGGCGGCGCTGTCGCCGGGGCCATGTACGGCGGTACCGTTGGCGTCGGTGTGGGCGTATTGACTGGCGGTCCCGCTACACCTGTCACAGGGGGCATCGGCGTCGTCGCTGGCGCCGCCGGCGGTGCGGCCATATTCGGCACCTCCGCCGCGGCTGGCGCCTGGGGCGGGGCGGCTGACTGTCATAGCAATACTGCGGGCGGGGATGGCGGTGGGAGGACTAGCAATCCCGGAAGAAGCGGAAAGCACATTAATCAGGACAAAAAGGAAGCGGCTAAGAAGAAATATGAAGAAGTTAAGGCGCAGCTTGAAAAATTGAGATCAAAGCCGAATAAAACTAAAGATGAAGCTGAGGCGGTTAGGAAGCTTCAAAATGAAGTAAAGCATTGGGCGAAAAAAGCTGGCGCATCCGGAGAATCTCATTGGCATAGGGGTAAGTAAAATGTACACATTTATAGCTTCATTCGACGAGGGAATTTATATAGCGCAGGTGGTGTCCGACACCGTGCCGGGCGCTGTTGAATCTTGGGCGAAATTGTTGATCGAGGAGAGGTTCCTGGGGGAGGCGTCCGAGGCTATGGCCAAGGGGGCCTTGGAAGACCTCGAGGACTATTCGAAGATTGAAGATAGGGAAAACGTCTGGTGTTTCACGCCCTATGCCGAAGGGTATGGGGTGGCGATCATCAATATCGTGAAGACGGTAAGGGAGTAGGCCCCCCTACCGCCCCGCTTCCAGCCACCGCCCGATCTTCGCGTACAGCACCTCGCGCTGCACCGGCTTGGCGATGTGGTCGACCATGCCGGCGGCGAAGCAGCGTTCCACCTGCTGGGGCAGGGCGTCGGCGCTCATGGCGATGATCGGCACGCGGCCGGCCTCGCCTTCCAGGCCGCGGATGGCCCGGGTGGCGGCCAGGCCGTCCATCTCGGGCATGTGGATGTCCATCAGGATGATGTCGAAATGGCCTCGCGCCGCCGCCGCCAGGGCCTGGCGGCCGTTCTCGGCGGTCTCGACGTGGCAGCCGGCCAGGCGCAGCAGGCCAACCCCGATCTCGCGGTTCATCGGGTGGTCGTCGACCAGCAGGATCCGCGCGGCCCGGGGATCGCGGGCGGCCTCGGGCGTGGGCGCGGCCAGCGGTTCGGCCTCGGCGGCCGGCAGTTCGAACCAGAAGCACGAGCCGTGCCCCGGGGCGCTGTCGGCCCCGATCCGCCCGCCCATCAGCTCGACCAGTGACTTGCTGATCGCCAGCCCCAGGCCCGCGCCGCCGTAGGCCCGGGTGGCGCCGCTGTCGAGCTGCACGAACCGCTGGAACAGCCGCGCCTGATCCTCGATCGGCACGCCCACCCCGGTGTCGATCACCTCGAAGCGCAGGCGGTCCTCGACCTCGCCGGGCTCGATGACCAGCCGGGCGACGATCTTGCCGCGCTCGGTGAACTTCACGGCGTTGTTGAGCAGGTTCAGCAGCACCTGGCGCAGGCGCAGGGCGTCCAGGTCGTGCAGGCCCTCGACCGGATCGACGACGTCGATCTCGACGGCGAGGTTCTTGCCCTCGGCCTCGGACTGCACGATGCCGACCGCGTCGTGCAGCACGGCGCTGGCCGAGGCCGGCTGCAGCAGCAACTCGACCTGGCCGGAATCCACCCGCGAGACGTCGAGGATGTCGCTGACCACGGTCAGCAGGGCCGCGCCGGCGGTGTCGATCATCCCCACCTGCCGCTGGGCGTCGGCCGGCAGGTCCTCGCGCCCGGCCAAGAGCTGGGCGAAGCCGAGGATGGAGTTCAGCGGCGTGCGGATCTCGTGGCTCATGGTGGCCAGGAACTCGGTCTTGGCCTCGGCCGCGGCGAGGGCCCGGGCCCGGGCCGAGCGGGTCAGCTGCTCGCGCCGCACCAGCAGGCGCCGCAGCCGCTCCTGCTGGGCCAAAGCCAGGCCCGCCGCCAGGGCGGTGACGAACACCACGGTGACGAAGCACTGGATCAGCCGGGTCATCTGCGGCGGGTTCCACGGCGCCAGCAGGTGGCCCTGCCAGATGTTCCACACGCCCAGCGGCAGGGAGACGGCGGCGATGGTCAGGGCCGCCTCGGCCGCCCCGCGCGGACCCAGCCGGAAGGCGCAGAGGATGGCGGCGGGGAACAGCACGAAGGGCAGGGGCGCGCGGGTGTCGTGGAACACCGCCGCCGTCAGCACCGCCATCAGCAGGAAGAGGCCCGCCCGCTCGCCGGCCGAGCGGTGGAAGGTGCGCCGGTGCTCGGAGTCGATCAGCACCAGCACCGCCGGCACGATCAGCGCCATGCCCAGCGCCCCGCTGACGAACCAGTCGCGCCACACCCCCAGGAACGGCTGGTGCTCCAGCAGGGCCAGAAGGGCGGCCGCGACCCCGGCCGTGACCGCCACCACCGGGGCGATCACCGTCACCAGCAGGGCCAGCTGGCGCATGGTCCGCACCCGCGGCGGCCCGCCGAACGCCCGCCGCACGGCCTCGCGCGCGCCCCAGGCCTCGGCCAGGTTGACGGCGGTGAAGATCAGGGCCCGCTCCGGCGTATCGCCCAGGGCCAGGCAGATGGCGACATGGGCCGCCCCGACCACCACCGTCAGGATCAGCCGCCGGGGCGGACCCAGGGCCATCAGGCCGACGGCCAGCAGGGCGGTGCAGGGCCACAGGGCGGCGATGCCGTAGGGGCCGCGGGTCAGGGCGTCGCTGAACAGCTGGGTCGCGACGAAGGCCGCCGCCAGCGTGACCAGCAGCGTCGTCTGTCGCCCCGTTTCCTGTAAGGCGGCGCTTCGCGTCATCCTGTTCCCGTTCCCCCGGACGGAAAACTTACGCCGAACGGCGGTTTCAGTTTCGGCAGCAATGCATTCTGTGACGCTATGCCGCAACGCTTTTTGATAGTGTCGACTATCCGACGAAGGCGGGCGAACCTTTACGCCGCAGGGCTTTGCGGGTCGCAACGGCGATCAGGCGGCCGCTCGCCGACGTCCGTGGAGCCAGGGCTTGCGGCCCCTCCCGCGAAGGGAGATCCGAATGGTCAAGTTTCCACTCGCCCTATGCGGCGACATATGGTTTAATCCTCTTAAAGTGGTGTTTGCGTCCGCGTAGCCTTCAACGCACTCGGGGGCCGTCATGCCAACGCTCAAAGACCTGCTGGATCGTCCTGTCGTCTGGAAGGACTGGGACCAGGATCAGGACCTTCTCGCTTTCCTCGCCGATCTTCAGGCGAACATTCTCAAGGGACACGGGCGCGACTTCACCGCCAACGTCTTCCTGAGTTTCGCGGGCATGAAGCCCGGGGCGATCCGAAGCCTGCTCGAAAAGCTGTCCTACCTGACCACCTCGGCGCTCGATCAGTTGCGCTCCGCCGAGGCTTTCAAGCTCACGGGCGTCAGCGGCGGGCGGATCGTCTGCGTCTTTCTCAGTCGAGGCGCCTATGAAAAGCTGGAGGTTCCCGCTGACCAGACGCCGGCCGACCTGGCGTTTCAGGGCGGAATGCGACAGCGCGGGGCCTTGCCGGAAATCACGTTCGGCGGCGGGATCACGGTAGCGGGGCTGAATGATCCGCCTCCCGCCGATTGGGAGCAGACCGGACCCTGGGCGCCTGCGCACGCCAGCCCCGACGCCATGATCCTGATCGCCGACGACGACGAGGACAAGGTCACCGCCGGCGCCCTGGCCGTGCAGCGCATCATCAACGGCAGCGGCGCGGTTCAACTGGGGATCGACCGGGGTCTGGCGCAGCGCCGCAAGCAGAGCGGCGGCGACCCCAAGGGTGAAGGCATCGAGCATTTCGGCTATGTCGACGGCCGCAGCCAGCCGCTGTTCCTGGCCGAAGACCTTGCCAAGGAAAGCCAGGCCCACTGGAACGCGACGTTCAAGCCATCCCAGTTCATCGTCGCCGATCCGGCGGCGTGCACGCCGGTGTCGGCCGGCAGCTACTTCGTCTACCGCAAGCTCGAGCAGGACGTGAAGGGGTTCAAGGAGCGCGAGGAGCTCCTCGACAAGGCCTTCGCCAAGCCGATCGGCGAGCGCGCCGGCGCCCTGGTCGTCGGTCGCTACGAGGACGGAACCCCCGTGTCGCTGGGGGTCGATCCGACCGCCGGCAATCCGATCAACGATTTCAACTACCAGGGCGCCGCCGGCAAGCTCTGTCCCGTGCGCGCCCACATCCGCAAACTCAATCCACGCACCATCCCCGACGACGATTTCGAGCGTCGGCGGATCATGGCCCGGCGCGGCATAACCTACGGTCTGCGCGAGCCGCGCGACGACGATGGCGACTTCTCCGACAAGCCGACCGGCGGCGTGGGCCTGATCTTCATGGCCTACATGGCCGACATTTCGGAGCAGTTCGAGTTCACCCAGGCCGCCTGGGCCAACAACTCGAACTTCCCCCAGCCGGGCACCGGAGGTGATGCCGTGATCTCGCAGCGGCCGAACCCGGCGGGCGGCAGCGAGATCCTGTGGAACGACGAGCGGTCGGGCCAGACGGCCAGCTTCGACTTCAAGACCCATGTGAAACTGGTGGGGGGCGACTATTTCTACGCGCCGCCGGTCAGCTTCCTGCAGCGCGGCTAGCCGAAGCGTCGCCTGGGACGGGCGGCCCTAAGCCGCCGCGCTCTCCCGGCCGATCCACTGGTTCAGGGCCGTGATCAGCGCGTCCCGCTGGATCGGCTTGGCGACGTGGTCGACCATGCCGGCCTGGCGGCAGCGTTCGATCTGGTGGGGCATGACGTCGGCTGAAAGGGCGATGATCGGCACGCGGGCGGCGGGGCCG
>NZ_QHJY01000097.1 GCF_003185805.1 Caulobacter sp. D5 | reverse complement strand
CCGATGATGCCCTTCTGCAGGCCGATGTTGATGATGATCAGCTCCATCAGGCCGCGGGCGTTCATCAGGGCGCCGATGCCGAGGGCGGTGGGGTTGTCCTGGCCGGTCAGGCGCGCGGCGGCCCAGCAGGCCCCGCCCTTGGCCAGGATCGAGCCGGCCAGGATGACCAGGGCGACGAGAACCAGCGACCAGCTGTTGACCAGGTTGATCTGGGTGTTGAGCCCCGAGAAGGTGAAGAACATCGGCACCAGCAGGGCGACCGTGAACGGCTCCAGCTGCTTCTTCAGCTCCCGGGTCAGCACGCCGCGCGGCATGGCCGCGCCCAGCAGGAAGCCGCCGAACACCGAGTGCAGGCCGGCCGCGTCCATCGCCCAGGCGCTGAGCATGAACAGCATGATCACCACGCCCAGCAGCGGCGGGGTGAGCTTGCCCTCGCGCTCGGCCCAGCGGCCCAGCGGGGCCAGCAGCCTGGGGGCGACGGTCAGCATGAACAGGGCGAACAGGCCGCCGCCGATCAGCGCTTTGAGCGCCACGGCCGGGCCGCCGCCGAACGAGGCCAGCACGATGGCCAGCACGGTCCAGGCGCCGGCGTCGTCGATGGCGCCCGACGACAGGGCCAGCGAGCCGAGCGGGGTCCGGGTCAGGCCGCGCTCCTGGATGATCCGGGCCAGCACCGGGAAGGCGGTGATCGAGATCGCCGCGCCCATGAACAGCGTCGCCTGGAACGTCTGAACGCCCTTGCCGAACAGGTTCAGGCTCATCAGCCAGGGCGTCAGGGCGACGGCCACCAGGAACGGCGCGATCATGCCCGACAGCGAGACGGACAGGGCGCTCCTGGCGTTGGTCCTGAAGTGGTCGGCGCGGAAGCCGATCCCGACCAGGAACATGTAGAGACCCACGCCCAGCTGCGCGCCGACGAACAGGATCGACTTGGATTCCTTGGGAAACAGCGTGTGCTGGAGGTCCGGCGCCAGCAGGCCCAGTAGGGACGGGCCCAGGATGATGCCGGCGATCATCTCGCCGATCACCTGCGGCTGGTCGAAGAACCGCTTCAGCACCCAGCCGGTGGCGCGGCAGGCCGCGACGATGACCGCCATCTGCAAGAAGAAGGCTACGCTGAGTTCGGCCGGCGTCATGCCCCGGATCCCCCTGATCTGCGCCGCCTTGGGCGGTCGCCGTTTCATCCCTGGGCTCAGCGATATCACTGGTCGCGGGCTGCACGCCAGCGGCGAGTGATAACGTTGTCATGAGCGTGCGGCGATCCCGCGCTTGCATGACGGCCGCGCGTCGCTAAATCCGGCTCATGGCTCTGCACATGATCAAGCTGGTCGTCGGCTGCGACACCATCGACGACCTTCTCGCCTGGCACGAGGAAGGCCATCCGTGGGTGATGCACACCCGGATGACGCCCAAGCGCATCGACGAGATCCTCGACGGCGGCTCGCTCTATCGCGTGTTCAAGGGCCAGGTGCTGTGCCGCCAGACCATCCTGGCCATCGACACGGTGGGCGAAGGGCAGGCCGCGCGCTGCGAGGTGACGGTGGATCCGACCATCGTCCGCGTCGCGCCCCAACCGCGCCGGGCCTTCCAGGGCTGGCGCTATCTGAAGCCCGAGGACGCCCCGCCGGACCTGACCGAGGGCGAGGCCGCCGACATGCCGCCGGAGCTGGCGCGGCAGCTGCGCGAACTCGGCGCCTGGTGAGCGCTTAGCGTCTCGTCAACCCAGGGGTGCGACGCTTGATCCTCGGTCTTGTGAGGAGAGCGAAGATGCGGCTGGCTTACGTGGCGCTCGGCATGGGTCTGCTGTTCCTGGCGATGGTGATCGCCGTCGGGGTCGCCCTGGCGGTGAGGGTCTGAGAGCGCTCTCAGACGCCCATGTTGTCGATCAGGCGGGTCTTGCCCAGCCAGGCGGCGACCAGCAGGCGGGCCTTGGCGCCGTTCAGGGCGTCCGGACCCAGGCGCGACAGGTCGTCGGCGTCGCGGAAGTCGAAATAGTCGACCTGGCGGAAGCCGGCGGCGGCCAGGGCGGCCTTGCCGGCGGCCTCGGCGGCTTCGACGCGCTCGCCGGCCTGGACGGAGGCGATGGCGGCCTTCATGGCGTTCGGCAGGGCGACGGCGGCGGCGCGTTCCTCGGGCGACAGGTAGGCGTTGCGCGAGGAGAGGGCCAGGCCGTCCTCGGCGCGGGCCGTGGGGGCGCCGACGATCTCGACGGGCAGGTCGAGGTCGCGGGTGACGCGGCGGATGACCTGGAGCTGCTGGTAGTCCTTCTCGCCGAAGACGGCGATGTCGGGCTCCGCCTGGATCAGCAGCTTGGTGACCACGGTGGCGACGCCGCCGAAGAACTGCGGGCGGGCGGCGCCTTCCAGCGGCTCGGACACGCCGGTCAGGTTGATGCTGGTCGCGAAGCCCTCGGGGTACATCTCGGCGCCATTGGGGGCGAACAGCAGGTCGCAGCCGACGGTCTCCAGAAGCTCGGCGTCGCGGGCCTCGCCGCGCGGATAGGCGTCGAAGTCCTCGTGCGGGGCGAACTGCTTGGGATTGACGAAGACGCTGGCCACGGTGCGCGCGACCTTGGTCTGGGCCAGGCGGATCAGCGACAGGTGGCCGTCGTGCAGCGCGCCCATGGTCGGGATCAGGCCCACCTGCTCGCTGGCGGCCTTCCAGGCGCGGACTTGCTGGCGCAGCTCGGCGACGGTGCGGACGATGCGGGTCATGGCGGAACTCTGCTGCAACGCAAAAACAAGCGTTCGGACGGGGCGGCTTATGGCCGATCTGGGACAGTCGGTCCACCTGCGACACGGAGTCTGTGGACGCCGGGCGCCACAAGATTGACGCTGATGGCGTGCAGGGCGCTTCATGCGCGTTAAGATTTTGGTTAGATTCGCCGAGTCGGGCGGAACGAAGGATGAAGCCAATGGCCGAAACGCGCGTGATCGTCGTCGGCAACGAAAAGGGCGGCGCCGGCAAGTCGACCATCGCCATGCACCTGATGACGTCGCTGCTGTACGGCGGCGCCCGGGTCGCGATCATGGATCTGGACCTGCGCCAATGCACCAGCATGCGGTTCTGCGAGAACCGCGTGGCCTGGCTGGCCGGCAACGACATCAAGCTGCCGATGCCGCAGACCTTCCGTCTCAGCGACAACGACATCGCCCTGGCCGCGGCCTCGGAGGCCGAGCAGGTCGCCGCGTTCGAGAAGGCGTTCCTGGCCGCGCGCGAGGTCGCCGACTTCGTGCTGATCGACACCCCCGGCGGCGACACCCAGATCACGCGCATGGCCCATGGCCTGGCCGACCTGATCGTCACCCCGATGAACGACAGCTTCGTCGATTTCGACATGCTGGGTCACGTCGACCCGGTGACCATGGAGCTGCAGAAGCCCAGCCTCTATTCCCAGACGGTGTGGGAGGCCCG
>NZ_QHJY01000096.1 GCF_003185805.1 Caulobacter sp. D5 | reverse complement strand
TGGGCCTGATGGGCGGCGCGGCCCCGGGGGTCGAAGGCCGCAACCTCGACCACTTCTGCCTGCGGGTGGAAGGCCTCGACGCCAGCGAGGTGCGGGCCTATCTGGAGGCCCGCGGGGTCGCGGTCGGCGCCGAGGGCCTGCGCTACGGCTCCACCGGCGAGGCGGTGTCGATCTACCTCGCCGATCCCGAGGGCAACGGGCTGGAACTGCGGGGGTAGGGCGTCCCCAAGATCCGTAAAGCCCCCGCTTTCGCGGGGGTTTTACGGGAGGGGAGCGGATCTACCGCCCGATGAAGCGCCGCACGACGATCAGGCCGCCGCGGTATTCGTCCTGCTGGCCGTAGAGTTCGGTCAGCGGGCTGTCGGCGGCTTCGCCCAGGATGCGCTCGTAGTTGGCGAAGGTCCCGATCGCGTACTTGTCGCCGATCGGGGTCATCATCAGGAAGGCCACGCCCACCTGGTTCAGTCCGGCCTTGGGGGCGTACTGGGTGAGGGTCGGCACGGCGGCCACGTCCTTGGCCGACACGCCGTAGAAGGTGCGATTGGTGTTCTTGTCGCCGCCGCGGGCGTAGACCATCGACTGCAGCAGGCCCACGGGCGTGACGTCCTGGCGCGACACCGAGCCCCAGAAGTCCCAGCCGTCGGAGACGCCGGTGACGTCATGGCCGATGCGGCCGCCGACCACCCAGTCCTTCCAGGTGCGCTTGTAGGCGTAGAGCGCCAGGTCCGCGCCGGTGTCGGGGCTCTCGATGCCGCTGGAGGTGTCGTCCGGACCGCCCCAGCGCGGGCGCAGCTGCACGCCGGCGCGGAAGTCGTCCTGCTTGACGACGTTGTAGCCCAGGCCGTCGAGGCCGTTGGCGTAGACTTTGTCCTTCCAGGTGGCGCTGCCCCAGAGGGTGAAGTTGGTCTTGTGCGGGTCCTTGCCGCCGGGGCTGAAGCCGTAGACGGGACCGCCGCCGACATCGACCTCCCAGGTCGAGGGCGCTTCGATGTCCTTGTAGGGCAGGGCTTGCGCCAGGGCGCTGGCGGGCAGGATGAGGGCGGCGGCCGCCAGCAGGGCGGGCAGGAGCTTGGTCGACATGGAGTCCTTGCGATCAAACCAGAAGAAACGGGACCCCAATCCCTGACCGCATCCCGTCGAACGCGTTCGATGAAGCCCATAATCCTCCGCAGGCGGAAAGGCAAAGGCTCGGCATTCCTTGTCGGAGCGGTTCCGGCCGCACCGTGTCTTCCCGGCCGCAGCCCCGCAAGCGACTCGAAATCCTTGCATTTTCCACAGCCGCCCGGCATAAGCGCCCACTTCCGGCGCTTTATCAGCAGCGCCTCCACCGTCACGACCCCGCCCCGGTAGCCCGGGATCCCATGCGGACGAGGACGGCGAGGACCCCCGTCGACGTTATCGTCCACGGGGGCTGATGGCGTTTGGAGCCTTTGTTTCTAACGCGGGTTCGACATGTTCGACGGGCTTACAGAGCGACTTTCAGGGGTCTTCGACCGCCTCGGCGGTCGCGGCGTGCTGTCCGAAAAGGACATCGACGAGGCCCTGCGCGAAGTCCGCGTCGCCCTGCTGGAAGCCGACGTCGCCCTGCCGGTGGTCAAGGACTTCATCGCCAAGGCCAAGGAAAGCGCCGGCGGCGAAGCCGTCATCCGGTCGGTCAAGCCGGCCGACCAGGTGGTCAAGATCGTCTATGACGGCTTGGTCGACATGCTGGGTGGGGAAGTCCCCACCGGCCTGAACCTGGCCTTGAACCCGCCGACCATCATCCTGATGGCGGGCCTGCAAGGCTCGGGCAAGACCACCACCACCGGCAAGCTGGCGCTGCGTCTCTCCAAGACCGAGCGCAAGAAGGTGCTGGTCGCCTCGCTCGACACCCGCCGCCCGGCGGCCATGGAGCAGCTGGCGACCCTGGCCCAGCAGGTCGGCGTCGAGAGCCTGCCGATCGTCGCCGGCCAGAGCGCCGTCGACATCGCCAAGCGCGCCATGACGGCCGCCCGCCTCAGCGGCTACGACGTCCTGATCCTCGACACCGCCGGCCGCACCACGCTGGACGAGGCGATGATGAGCGAAGCGGCGGAAATCGCCCGCATCGCCAATCCGTCCGAGACCCTGCTGGTCGCCGACAGCCTGACCGGCCAGGACGCCGTGCGCACGGCCAAGGCGTTCCACGAGCGCCTGCCGCTGACCGGCCTGATCCTGACCCGCGCCGACGGCGACGGCCGGGGCGGCGCGGCGCTGTCGATGCGCCACGTCACCGGCCTGCCGATCAAGTTCCTCGGCGCCGGCGAGAAGATCGACCAGCTCGACGTCTTCGACGCCCGTCGCGTGGCCGGCCGGATCCTGGGCCAGGGCGACGTCGTCGCGCTGGTCGAGAAGGCCGCCGCCGACCTCGACGCGGCCGAAGCCGAGCGCATGGCCAAGAAGCTGGCCAAGGGCCAGTTCGACCTCAACGACCTGTCGGCCCAGCTTTCGCAGATGCAGAAGATGGGCGGCATGGAAGGCATCATGGGCCTCCTGCCGGGCGTCCAGAAGGTCAAGAAGCAGATCGCCGACAGCGGCATCGACGACAGCATCTTCCGCCGCCAGCAGGCGATCATCAGCTCGATGACCAAGCTGGAGCGCAAGAAGCCCGACGTGCTGGCCGCCTCGCGCAAGCGCCGCATCGCGGCCGGCGCCGGCGTCGACGTGGCCGAGGTCAATCGCCTGCTCAAGCAGCACCGCCAGATGGCCGACATGTTCAAGTCGATGAGCAAGGACGGCGGCAAGGGTTTGGCCCGCATGGCCGGCATGCTCGGCGGCGGCGACATGGCCCGTTTGAAATCCCTCGGCGGCGGCAAGGCGCCCGCGGCCGATCCCAACGCGACGGGAGGCCAAGGCCTTTCGGGGCTGCCCGGTCTGCCGGGCCTCGGGGGCGGGGCCAACCCGCTCTCCGGCCTGGGCGGCCTGCCGCCCGGCTTCAATCCGTTCAAGAAAAAATAGACTTTAGACCCAAGGACTTAGACCAATGCTGAAGATCCGTCTCGCCCGTGGCGGCGCCAAGAAGCGTCCGTACTACTCGATCGTCATCGCCGACAGCCACTCGCCGCGCGATGGCCGCTTCATCGAGAAGGTCGGCACCTACAACCCGCTCCTCAAGAAGGACGACCCGGCTCGCGTGACCCTGAAGGTCGAGTCGATCCAGGAGTGGCTCAAGAAGGGCGCCCAGCCGACCGACCGCGTCGCGCGCTTCCTGGCCGCCCAAGGCCTGTCGACCTGGACCGCCGGCAACAACCCGAACAAGGGCGAGCCGGGCAAGAAGGCCAAGGAACGCACCGCCGAGCGCGCCCAGCGCGAAGAAGAGCGCGCCGCCGCCGAAGCCCAGGCCAAGGAAGACGCCAAGGCCGCCGCCGCCGCCGCTGCTGAAGCCGCCGCCGCTGCCGCCGCCGAAGCCGCCGCTGCTCCGGCTCCGGCCGAAGAGGCTCCGGCTGCTGAAGAAGCCCCGGCCGCCGAGGCCCCGGCTGAAGAAGCTTCGGAAGGCTAAGGGATACGGCGCCGCTCTCCGCGTGGGAGCGGCGCCATTCTCTTTCTGATCAAAAGACCCCGGCCCGAGCCCGCCGATAGGCGCGGTCCGTCCCGGAAAGCCTCGTGTCGATGCCCATCTCTCCCGATGACCCGTTGATCCTGGTCGGCCGCGTGGCCGGCGGCTTCGGCGTGCGCGGCGAGGTGCGGATCTCGACCTATACCGAAGAGCCGATGGCCCTGAAGGGCTTCAAGCGGCTCCTGCGCCAGGACGGTTCGACCGCCCTGAGCATCGGCTCGGCCCGTCCGGTCAAGGACGGCCTGATCTGCCGCTGCCCCGAAATCACCACCAAGGAAGCCGCCGACGCCCTGCGCGGCCTCAAGCTGTTCGTCCCCCGCTCGGCCCTGCCCGAGCCGGACGAGGACGAGTTCTACCTCACCGACCTGATCGGCCTGGCCGTGCGCCACGTCGCCACCGGCGAGGACCTGGGCAAGATCAAGAGCGTGCAGGACTTCGGGGCCGGCGACCTGCTCGAGATCACGCCTCCGCTCGGCGGCCAGACCTGGTACCTGCCCTTCACCCGCGCGGCAGCGCCCGAGGTGAAGCTGGCCGAACGCGTCGTGCTGATCGATCCGCCGAACCTGGTGGGCGAGCCCGAAGGCCCTTCGGAAGAAGACCCGCCGGAAGACGCTTTCGAGGACTGAGGTCCTCAGCCGGTCCAGGTCTCGTTGAAGACCCGCCGGAAATTGCCGCCCAGCACCTTTTCCACCACCCGCGCCTTGTAGCCCCGCTTGGCGAGGGCGTCGGCGACGATCGCGCAGCGGTCGGGCCGGTTCAGTTCGGTGACGAACGGCGGCGGACCCTCGCCGGGAGCAGCGACGCCGGCGGCCTTGCGCTCTTCCAGGCTCTTGTTCCATTGCGCCATGCTCTCGGCCGAGGTGTCGAAGGGCCACAGCAGGGCGTCGCTGCCGATGCCGACATGGTCTTCGCCGCACACCTTCAGGGCGTGGGTCAGGTGGGCCAGATAGACCTCGAGCGACGGCTGGGCCGGCGCGGTCGTCAGGTAGCTCAGCTCATAGATCCCGATCACCCCGCCGCGGTCGGCCAGTTCGCGCATCAGGTCGTCGGACTTGTTGCGCGGATGGGCGTGCACGGCGGCGCAGCCGGCGTGGGTGATCAGCACCGGCCGGTTGGAGGCTTCGATGGCGGCCAGGCTCGACTTTTCGTCGCTGTGGCTGACGTCGACGGTCACGCCCTTGGCGTTCATCCGCGCCACCGCCTGGCGGCCGAGGGCGGTGAGGCCCGTGGACTCCTTCGACATCGTGCCTGAAGCGAACGGGGTGGTGCGGTTGTAGCTGAGGCCCATGATCAGCACCCCGAGGTCGTGGAACTGGTCGATGGCGGCCAGATCCCCCTCCAGCATCTCGGCCGCCTCGAACGAATAGATCACGCCCAGCCGGCCCGAGGCCTTGGCGCGGGCGAAGTCGGCCGGGGCGACGACCTTCATGTAGAGGTCGGGGTTCAGGGCGATGGCCTTGTCGAAGCCGGCGATGCTTTCGACGACCTCGGCCCGGGTCTCGCCCCCTGAACCGCCGATCGTCATCTTGGCCGCCGTCAGGCCCGAGGCCTTGATCTGGTCGCGGGTCTCCTTGTCCAGCGGCTTGGTGTCGTCGATGGGCAGGACGAGATTGCCGTTGATGATCACGGCGTCGCGATAGAGGTCGGCTGCAGAGGGCGCCGCGAGCGCTGATCGGCTCAGACAGGCCAGGGCGGGCAGGGCGCCCAGCAGGGCGCGTCGGGTGGGGGTCATGACCAGCGATCTCCGTTCGGCGGTCATTTATGTAGGTGCCTACATATCTGTCAATCGGCGGCCTCGCGCGCCGCCATCCGGGCCATGATCCGGTCGAACATCGACCGGTCCTCGAGGGCGTCGTCGAGACGGTCGAGCAGGCGGGTGACCTCGCCGGCCTCGGCGTCGAGCTCGCGGGCGGCGGCGTTGAAGGCGTCCCACAGCGGGGTCAGCTGCGCCGCCAGGGTCCTGCCCTCGTCGGTCAGGTCCAGCAGGCGCCGGCGGCCGTCGTCGGGCGCGGCGACCGAGGCGACGATCCCGGCCTTCTCCATCGACCGGCTGGTTTCGCTGACCGAGGCGTGGGTGATGTGCAGGATGGCGGCGATCTCGCCCACGGCCATCGGCCGGCCATGCTCGATCAGCTGGCGCATCACGCCGTACCAGCGCTGCTCGAAGCGCACGCCGTGGGCGGCGTAGACCCGGGCGCCGTCCCGGTCCAGGCGCTCGGACGCCCGCCGCAGTCGCGCGGCCAGGGCCGCGCCGCCGAAGCCGCGGCTGTAGTCAGGATCGTCGGACATCACCAATCCTTATCCAAGCGCGCCACCATCGGCCAGCGGCGGCTTCCGGCGCTAGCCCCCCGCCTTGCGGACCATCCAGGCGGCCGCCAGGGCCGGCCAGGCGCCTTGCGGGCCGTCCAGTTCGCGCAAGGCAAAGCCGTGCGGGGCGGTTCCGAAGACGTGGGCGTCCAGATCGAGCTTCAGGTCGCGGGCCGTCTTGATGAAGTTCAGCGCGTGTTCGACCGGCACGGCCTCGTCGAGCAGGGCGTAGGCCAGGAACACCGGGCAGGCCGGCACGCCGTGCGGCTCGCCGGCGATGCCGATCGGCCAGGCGTCGTAGAAGGCCTGCTTCTCCACCGGCGGATAGTCGGGCTTGCCGGCCGGGGCCTTGTAGTCCTTGTGGTTGGCGTTGATCGGGGCGTAGGCGATCAGCACGCCGGCCGCGTCGACGCCCGGCTGGCAGGCGATGGTCCCGGCCAGGTGGCCGCCTGACGACAGGCCCAGGACGAACAGCGGCAGGTCGCGCGGGATTTGCTCCAGCGCCGACAGGGCGTCGGTCAGGGCGATGTCGGCGGGGTGAGGCTCGCCGGTCACGGGATCGGTCGCGCCGGGCAGGCGGTGGGCCAGGACATGGGCGTCGTAGCCCAGATCGTTGAGCCACAGGGCGACCTCGACCCCCTCGCGGTCGAGCATCAGCCGCAGATAGCCGCCGCCGGCGCAGACCAGCACCCGGGCCTTGGGCGCCTCCACCTTGAAGGCGTGCAGTTCGGCGCGCGAGACGGTGTCGATCACGCGGTCGGGCCACTGACCTTCGACGAGGTTGGGCGACCCGGCGCTGAGCGCGATGATCTCCGGCGAGCGCGGCATGGAAACGTCCTCGACTGTCGCGGCTGGGGAGGAAGCCGCCGCCCGCCCTTATCGGTTTGTGTTCCCCAGCGGAAGTCCGGGCGGAGCTGCATGGACGTCTCGCCCGCCGGGCGGCTAAGCTGGCGGCATGATCCGTCTGTTCACCGCGATCGCCGTGCCGCCCGAGATCGGCGCGCCCCTGCAAGACCGCCAGTCCGGTATCGAGGGCGCCCGCTGGCGGCCGCTGGACGCCTTTCACATCACCCTGCGCTTCGTCGGCGACGTGGCCGAGCCCGACGCGGCCGATCTCGACGAGGCCTTGGCGGAGATCCAGGCCCCGGCCTTCGACCTGGAGCTGAAGGGCGCCGGCCATTTCGGCGAGGGTCCCGACATGCACGCCGTCTGGGCGGGGGTGGAGGAGCAGCCGCTGCTGCGCCGCCTGCAGAAGGCCAACGAAAGCGCCGCCCGCCATGTCGGCCTCAAGCCCGCGACCCGCACCTACCTGCCGCACGTCACCCTGGCCTATCTGAAGCGCGCCACGGTTCCCGAGGTCGCCGCCTGGATCCAGCGCAACAACCTGCTGCACTCGCCGGCCTTCCGGGTCGATCGCTTCGGCCTCTATTCCAGCTGGCAGACCCGGGAAGGCTCGGTCTATCGGCTGGAGCGGGAGTATCCGCTGGTGGAGCCTGTCCCGGCGGGAGAGACGACCGCGTAGCGATAGGAGCGGCTCGGCCTGTTCGCCAAAGCCGAAACGTCCAAGCCTGCACGCTCCGCTTGCGGTTTGCTCCCAGGGCGCGCCTGATCGCGGCGACGCTCGGGAGTTCTCGCATGACCCTCTACGTCCTCGCCCTGCTGATCGGCGTGATCGCCGGCTTGCGGGCCATGACCGCTCCGGCCGCCGTCGCCTGGGCCGCGCATCTGGGCTGGATCCCGCTGGCGGGCACGCCCCTGGCCTGGCTGGGAAACAACATCGCCGTCTGGATCTTCACCGCCCTGGCGGCGGTCGAGCTGGTCACCGACCAGCTGCCCTTCACCCCCAGCCGCAAGGTTCCGCCGCAGTTCGGGGCCCGCATCGTCAGCGGCGGCTTCTCGGGCGCCGCCATCGGTTTCGCCGGCGGCTCGTGGATCGTCGGGGCCATCCTCGGCGTGGTCGGGGCGGTGATCGGCACCCTGGGCGGCGCCGAGGCGCGCGGGCGCCTGGCCAAGACCTTCAAGCGTGACACGCCGGCGGCCCTGATCGAGGACGTGGTCGCCCTGGGCGGCGCCTGGCTGATCGTCTCGGCGGTGTCGTGATGGCCGCCCAGGTGTTCGACGCGATCATCATCGGCGCGGGACAGGCCGGACCGTCCCTGGCCGGCCGGCTGACGGCCGCCGGCTGGAAGGTGGCCCTGGTGGAGCGCAAGCTGTTCGGCGGCACCTGCGTCAACACCGGCTGCATGCCGACCAAGACCCTGGTGGCCAGCGCCTACGCCGCGCATCTGGCCCGCCGCGCCGCCGACTACGGCGTCGTGCTGCAGGGCGAGGTCGGCGTCGACATGAAGGCGGTCAAGGCTCGCCAGCAGACCGTCGTCCACAACGCCCGCGGCGGCGTGGAAAAGTGGCTGAAGGGCATGGACGGCCTCACCGTCTTCGAAGGCCACGCCCGCCTGACCTCGCCCACCACCGTGCAGGTCGGCGAGGCGGTGCTGGAGGCGCCGAAGATCTTCCTCAATGTCGGCGGCCGCGCCAACGTGCCCGACATGCCGGGCGTCAATGACGTACCCTACCTGACCAACACCGGCATGATGCAGCTCGACGTGCTGCCCGAGCACCTGGTGATCGTCGGCGGCAGCTATATCGGCCTGGAGTTCGCCCAGATGTACCGGCGCTTCGGCGCGGCGGTGACGGTGGTCGAGATGGGGCCGCGCCTGATCGGCCGCGAGGACCCGGAGGTCTCCGACACGGTGCGCGAGATCCTGGAAGCCGAGGGCGTCGCCTTCCGGCTCAATTCCGAATGCATCAGCTTCTCGCCCTGTGAGGAAGGCGTCCGTGTCCACGTGTCCTGCCGCGAAGGCGAGCCGGCGGTGGTGGGCTCGCACGTGCTGCTGGCCGTCGGCCGCAAGCCCAACACCGACGACCTGGGCCTCGACGCCGCCGGCGTGACGCTCGACAAGCGCGGCTACATCCAGGTGGACGAGACCCTGCGCACGAATGTCCCGTCGATCTGGGCGATGGGCGACTGCAATGGCCGGGGCGCCTTCACCCACACGGCCTACAACGACTTCGAGATCATCGCCGCCAACCTGTTGGATGATGATCCGCGCAAGGTCACCGACCGCCTGACCGCCTACGCCCTCTACACCGACCCGCCGCTGGGCCGGGTGGGGATGACCGAGGCCGAAGTCCGCAGCAGCGGCCGTCCCGCCTTGGTCGCGACCCGCCCCATGACCCGCGTCGGCCGGGCCATCGAGAAGGGCGAAACCCAGGGCTTCATGAAGGTGCTGGTCGACGCCGAAACCAAACAGATCCTGGGCGCCTCGATCCTCGGCGTCTCGGGCGACGAGGCCATCCACGGCATTCTCGACGTCATGTACGCCAAGGCCCCCTACACGGTGCTCCAGCGCACCGTGCCGATCCATCCCACGGTGTCGGAGCTGATCCCGACGGTGCTGGGCGAGCTGAAGCCGCTCGTCTGAAGGGCGACATGACGCCGCGAATCCGCATCGCGGCCTTTACGGATCGCCTGCTCTCCATTTATAACCATCCGGTCGGTTATGAATCGGAGCCAAGATGGGACGCAAGCGCGTCATCGACCAGCAGGTCATTCTCGACGCCGCCGAGCGCGTCGTCGCGCGGGACGGCGCGGCCAACCTGACGCTGGACGCCGTGGCCAAGGAGGCCGGGGTCGGCAAGGCGACGGTGATCTACGACTTCAAGACCAAGCAGGCGCTGATCGAGGCGGTGGTCGATCGCTCGTTCGCGGCCGACAACGCCCGCCACGCGGCGCTGGAAGCCGAGCTGGCAGGCCAGGACAGCCCCGTCATCCGCGGGCGGATCCGCGGCGGCGCCCACGCCCCGCCCGAGGACTTCCGCGCCGTCGCCCTCAATCTCAGCGCTGCTCTGGTGCTGGACGCCGACCTTCGCCGGAAGATGCAGGCCAATCAGGCGGGCGTCATCGCCCGGGTGCTCGACACCTCGGCCGCGCCGCGCGGGGCCCTGCTGGCCTATCTCGCCCTCGAGGGCCTGAAGTTCCTCGAGTTCCTCGACTTCCACCACTTCCCGCCGGCCGAGCGCGACAGGATCGTTCGCGAGATCGAATGGCTGTCCTCGGTGACGCCGCAGGACGGCCCGCCGCCGACGGGCGACTGACCCCTCCCCCAAACCGGACTTCAAGACCATGACCAACCCTTCCTCCGCCGCCACCGGCGCGGCGACGAGCGCGCACGCCTGCGCGCGACGCCTCTTCGTGACCGGCGCGGCCGGCTATGTCGGCCGCAATCTGGTGCGCCGTTTCCTGAGCGACGGCGTCGAGGTGGTCGCCCTGGCGCGCAGCCCCGAAGCCGCCGACCGCCTGCGGGCCCTGGGCGCGGTCGCCGTGGTCGGCGACATCCTGGATCCGGGGATCGGCCAAGCCATGGCCGGCTGCGACGCCCTGGTCCACGCGGCCGCCGACACCGACCACGGCCATGGCGGCGCGGCGCAGATGCGGACCAACGCCGAGGGAACCCGGACCATCCTGCGCGCCGCGCGGGCCGCTGGCGTGCGCCGTGTCGTGCACCTGAGCACGGAGTCGGTGCTGAGCGACGGGCGGCCGCTACGCCATGTCGACGAGACTACGCCCTATCCGGCCCGGCCGGCCGGTTCCTATTCGCGCAGCAAGATCGCCGCCGAAAAGATCGCCCTGTCCATGAACGACGAGACCTTCGCGGTGGTCGTCGTGCGGCCGCGCTTCGTCTGGGGCCGCGACGACACGACGGCCCTGCCGACGCTGGTCGAGGCGGCCCGCTCGGGCCAGTTGGCCTGGATCGACGGCGGCGGCTATCGGACCTCGACCACCCATATCGACAACCTCTGTCACGGCGTCGACCTGGCGCTGCGGGCCGGGCGCGGCGGCGAGGTCTATTTCCTGTCGGACGGCGAGCCGATGGCGTTCCGGACCTTCGTCTCGGCGCTGCTGGAGACGCAAGGTATGGCGGCGCCGGACAAGGTGGTTCCGCGCGGCGTGGTGCGCGCCGTCGCGGCCGTGGGCGACCTGATCGGCCTGGTCACGCGGGGCGCAAAGCCCGCGCCGCTGACGCTGCAAGGCTTCGCCGCCTCGGCCGTGGAGGTGACGCTCGACATCGGCAAGGCCCGCCGCGAGCTCGGCTATGCGCCGGTCGTCTCCCTGGCCGAAGGGCTCGCGGAACTGGCGGCCTCGGCGCGGCAGAGATAGTCCTCCAGGCGCGGGACGTCGCCGGGGCGTCCCGCCGCCAGCCAGTCGAGCTTGCCTTGCAGGAAGTCGAGGCCGGCGTCGAGTTCGGCCCGGCGTTGCAGCAGGCGCTCGATCTGCAAGCGCAGCACCTGCGCCGTGCGCTCGTCCCCGCCGCCGCCCGCCCGGTATTCTTCGCTCAGCGCCGCGATCTCCCGCAGCGAATAGCCGAGCGACTGCTGCAGGCGGATCATGCGGGCGGTGGTGACGTCGTCGCGGGTGAAGACCTGGTACGGATTGCCGCCGCCCTTGCCGCCCCGTTCGGGCCGCAGCAGCCCCTTGCCGACATAGAACCGGACGGTGTCGATGGGCAGGCCGGCGACGCGGGCGAACTCCGAGATCAGCATGCCGACGGCTCCTTGACCATGGACCATGGTCCACACTTATAGGGCTGTTCGTCATTCCTTCGGAGCCTTTCCATGACGAACCTTTCGCGCGCTCTTCCCCGGGTCGAACTCGGGCGCGGCGGCCCCTCCATCGGCGCCCAGGGCCTTGGCTGCATGGGCATGAGCGAGTTCTACGGCGCGACCGACGAGGCCGAGGCCCGCGCCACGCTGGACCGCGCCCTGGAGCTGGGCGTGACCCTGTTCGACACCGCCGACATGTACGGGCTGGGCGCCAACGAGGCCTTCCTGGCGGATTTCCTGCGCCGGAACCGGGGCGCGGCCCTGGTCGCCACCAAGTTCGGCTATGTCCGCACGCCCCAGACGCCCGACGACTGGAGCCTCAGCAACCGCCCCGAGCACATACGCGCGGCCGTGGAACGGTCGCTGCAACGCCTCGGGGTCGAGACCATCGACCTCTACTACATGCACCGCCGCGACAAGGCCGTGCCGTTGGCCGAGTCCGTCGGCGCCATGGCCGAGCTGGTGAGCGCCGGCAAGGTGCGTCAGTTGGGCTTGTGCGAGGTCGAGCCCGACGAACTGCGCGAGGCTCACGCGATCCATCCGATCGCCGCCCTGCAATCGGAATGGTCGCTGTTCAGCCGTGACATTGAGGACGAGATCGCGCCGCTGGCCGCCGAACTGGGCGTGACGCTCGTGCCCTTCGCGCCGCTGGGCCGGGGCCTGCTGACCAGCCGCGACTTCGCCCGCGCGCTGCCCAAGGACGATGCGCGCCTGAACTTCCCGCGCTTTGCGGCGGAGAACCTGGACGGCAACGACAGGCTGGTCGCCGAGGTCGAGGCGATCGCCGCCGCGCATGGGATCACGGCGGCCCAGACGGCCCTGGCCTGGCTCTACGCCCGGGCCAGGGCGCTGGGCGTGGCCATGGTTCCGATCCCCGGCACGCGCCGGCGGACGCGCCTGGAGGAGAACGTCGCGGCGGCGACCCTGACGCTGTCGGAGGCCGACATGGAGAGGCTGGAGACCCTGGCCGCGAAGGTCAGGGGCGTGCGGGTCTGACGCCTCGCCGCCTCAGGCCGCCAGCGGCAGGGTGACCCGGAAGGCCGAGCCCTCGCCGGGGCGGCTGTCCACGCCCAGGCGGCCGCCATGGGCCTCGACGATCGCCTTGCTGATGGTCAGGCCCAGGCCGTTGCCGTGGGCGGCCGCGGCGTCGGTCTGCCAGTTGCGGTCGAAGATCCGGGCGGCCTGTTCCTCGGTCATGCCCCAGCCGGTGTCGCGCACCTCGACCACCACGGCGGCGTCGGAGATCTCGCTGGTCAGCGACACCTGGCCGCCGGGGGCGGTGAACTTGATGGCGTTGGACAGCAGGTTGGCCACCACCTGCTCCAGGCGGGCGCCGTCGGCTTCGAGGAAGGCGTCGGCCGCATCCAGGTCGCCGTGCGGTGCGTAGGAGAAGGCCACGCCCTTGCGCGCGGCCGAGACCTCGAACTGGCCGGCGACGTCGGCCAGCAGTCGGCGCAGGTCGACCGTCTCCTTCGACAGCACCAGGCCGCCGGCCTCGATCTTGGAATGGTCGAGGATGTTGCGGATCAGCCGGCGCATGGTCTCGGTGGCCATGCGGATGTTCTCGATCGCCCCCTTCATGCGCGGCTGGCGGTCGAGCTCGGGCTCGGCCAGCAGGTTCTCGCTGGCGAACAGGATGGTGGTGATCGGGTTGTTGAGGTCGTGGGCGACGATCTCGACGGCCTCCTTGCGGGCCAGGGAGATGGACTTTTCGCGCTCGGCCAGGCGGGCGGCGGCCTGGTCATAGGCGCGCTTCTGCTCGACCAGCCGCAGCAGCAGCCTGCCCAGGAAGGCGCAGAAGGCGAAGGCGCAGACCGAGGCGACGGCCAGCACCCAGAAGACTCCCCGCACCACGCGCTGGCTGTGGGCGCGCTCGGCCTGGTAGCCGGCGGTCGCCTGGTCGGCGAAGCGGTCGATGGCCGCGTTGAGCTCCGCCGACAGGGGCACGGCGTTGCGCTGGAAATAGGCGTTGGCCTCGGCCGGCGAGGCGCCGCCCAGCCGCTTGGCCAGGCCGGTGTCCTGCATGGTCAGCAGCCGGCGCTGCAGGCCGGCCACCGTGTCGAGGGTGGTGTGGGCGCCCGTGTCGCGGGCCAGGCCGCGCAGCTGGCCCAGCAGGCTGTCGAACCGCTGGTTCGAGCGCTTCAGCTCGCCCAGCGGCGCGGCGTCGCCGGTCAGCACGATCACCGGCACCAGCGAGTTCTGCCGCATCTTCTCGCCGCGCAGTTCGTGGGCCAGGATCACCGTGCGGGCATAGAGGGCGTCCAGCCGATCCTGCGCGGTCGAGACCTGCGACAGGAACACCAGGGACGCGGCCAGCAGCGGCAGGAAGGCCAGGGCGATCAGCCCGACCAGCATCAGCAGCCTGCGCTCGTAATCGACCATCGGGGCTCCCGTCCGGCTGCCAGGCATGCGCCTAGGCGGCCGCGTGGTCCTTCAGCACGCCCAGCGAGACGATCGCCAGGGTCTCCTCGTGGGTGGCCTCCAGTATGACCTGGGGCGCCATGCCGGCGTCCAGCGCCTCGCGCCAGCGGCCGGCGCACAGGCACCAGCGGTCGCCGGGCCGCAGGCCGCGGAAGGCGAATTCGGGACGCGGGGTCGACAGGTCGTTGCCGCTAGCCTTGGAGAAGGCCAGGAACTCCTCGGTCATCACCGCGCAGACGGTGTGCAGGCCCAGGTCGTGCGGTCCGGTCTCGCAGCAGCCGTTGCGGTAGAAACCGGTCACCGGGTCGAGCGAGCAGGGGACCAGTTCGCCGCCCAGGACGTTGCGGGCCGTCTCGTCGTATCGCGTGGGCGTGGGGCGCGTCGTCATGCGGCGAGCTTAACCCCGTTTGCCGCTTTCCCGCCATGGCTTCCCCCGAGACGGTAGCGGGCGCGTCGCCCGCCGCGATATCTCCGCTTTTCGGCCCGCGCGGCAGGTGCTTTACAGGTTTTGCGATCCCGCGCCTCGAGAGCCTCATGACCGACATCGCCCGGCCACGCCGCAGCGCCCTCTACATGCCCGCCTCCAACGCCAAGGCCGTGGAGAAGGCCCGCACGCTGGACGCCGACGTGATCATCCTCGACCTGGAGGACGCCGTCGCGCCGGAGATGAAGCTCGCCGCCCGCGAGGCCGCCGTGGCCGCGGTCAAGGCCGGGGGCTTTGGCCCGCGCGAGATCGTCATCCGCACCAACGGCCTGGACACCCCCTGGGGCGCCGACGACCTGAAGGCCGCCGCCGAGGCCGGCCCCGATGCGGTGCTCGTGCCTAAGGTCAATGACGCCGCCGACGTCCACGCCTATGACGCGGCCCTGCACGCCGCTCCGATCCACACCCGCCTGTGGACGATGATCGAAACCGCCAAGGCCGCCTTTCACCTGTGGGAGATCGCCGGCGCTTCGAGGACCACCCGCCTGTCGGCCTGGGTGATGGGGGTCAACGACCTGGCCAAGGAGATGCGGGCGCGGCAGACGCCGGGCCGCGAGGCCTTCCTGCCGATCCTGTCGCTGTCGGTGGCGGCCGCGCGCGGCCATGGCCTGTCCATCCTCGACGGGGTGCACAACGACATCGAGGACCTGGTCGCCCTGGAGGCCGTCTGTGGCCAGGCGGCGGACTTCGGTTTCGACGGCAAGACCCTGATCCACCCCAAGCACCTGGAAATCTGCAACCGGGTGTTCTCGCCCTCGGCTGACGAGATCGCCTGGAGCCGGGCGGTGATCGTCGCCTTCGCCGACCCGGACAACGCCGGCAAGGGCGCGCTGCGGGTCGAGGGCAAGATGGCCGAGCGCCTGCATCTGGTTCAGGCCCAGCGCCTGGTGGCCGTGTCGGAAGCCATCGCCGCGAAGACGGCGGGCTGATAGGGAAATCCATGCGTCGCCTTGTCTTGCCGTCCGTTTCCCTGTCGGTTTCGCTGGTCGCCCTGCTGTCGATCCCGGTCGTCGCCCTGGCCCAGGCCTCGGCCCCCGCTGCTGTTCCGGCCGCCTCCGCGTCTGACGCGGTGGTGACGACGGCGCCCCAGGCGCCTGTGGCCGCCCAGGCTCCCGCGCCGGCGATCCCGGTGGTCGCCGCGCCGCCGGCCGGCCAGCCTGGAGCCGCGCCCGCGCCCGCGGTCGCGCCGCCGGCCGCCGATCCGCTGGCCGACC
>NZ_QHJY01000583.1 GCF_003185805.1 Caulobacter sp. D5 | reverse complement strand
CGGCGGCTTCGAGCTCGTCGCGGGAGGCGTCGGGACGGGCCAGGGCCAGGTTGTCGGCCAGCGAGCCGGCCAGCAGCAGCGGCGACTGCCCGGCCCAGGCCAGGTCCGCGGCGAAGGCGCCGGCGTCCGACAGCTTCGCGTCGCCGACCCGCACCTCGCCGGTGGTGAGCGGGGCAAGGCCGGTCAGCAGGTTCAGCACCGTGGTCTTGCCGCAGCCGCTGGGGCCGAGCAGGGCGGTGATCGTGCCGCTAGGCGCGATCAGGTCGAGGTCTTCGAACACCGCCGCCTCGCCGCCGGCATAGGTCACGCCGACGCCTTGGAAGCGGATGTTCGGCGCCTTCGTCAGGGCCAGCGGCGCGGCGGCCGGGGCGGGCGTCGGCAGGCGGGCCAGGGTCAGGGCGGCGGCCTCGGCGGCCTGACGGTCGTGATAGGCGGCCGCCAGCCTGCGCATCGGGGCGTAGACCTCCGGCGCCAGGGCCAGGGCGAAGAAGGCGCGCTTGAGGTTCAGCGTCTCGGGAACCGGGAAGGGCAGCAGCCGCAGCAGGTTGAAGCCGCAATAGACCGCCGCCAGCGCCACCGACAGGGCGGCGAAGAACTCCAGCGCCGCCGACGAGAAGAACGCCACCCGCAGCACGGCCTGGGTGCGTCTGGAAAGGTCCAGCGCCGCTCCGGCCAGCCCCGCCGTCACCCGCCCCTCGGCCTGGAACGCCAGCACCACCGGCAGGGTGCGCACCCGGTCGAGGAACAGGCTGGAAAGCCGCTCCAGGGCCAGGAACTGCCGGCGCGAGGCGTCGGCGGCGGCCATGCCGGCCAGGGCCATGGCGGCGATGAAGGGCAGCAGGGTGAAGAGCTGGATGCCCGCGCAGACCGGGCTGGCGAGGGCGGTCAGGGCGATCAGCAGCAGCGGCGCGATCGCCGAGGCGCTGCGGGCGGGCGCAAAGCGCGAGACGTAGCCGTCCAGGGCCTCGACCCCTTCCATGACGGCGGTGACGGCGGCCCCGCCGCGCGGCGCGCCGGGCGCCAGCAGCGAGGCGGCGGCTTCGCGACGGGCATGGGCCTTGGCCTGGGC
>NZ_QHJY01000582.1 GCF_003185805.1 Caulobacter sp. D5 | reverse complement strand
CGCCGCCAAAGCCGGACCTGCCGCCGCTCCAGCGCCGCCCGATCGCGCAACGACCGTTCGGCCAGCCGCGCGTCCAGATAGGCGGCGGCGATCCGGCCGGCGCGGGCCAGGCTCAAGGGGCCTCCGCGGTCGCCGCCGCCTCCCGGCAGTGCGAAGGGGTCAGCACCACTTCGGGCGCTCGCCCGTGCAGAGAGTGCAGGTCAGCAAGGGTGGCGCGATAGCGGTCGGTGCGGCCCAGCAGGGCGGTCGTGAAGGCCGGCGGCGGGCGGTTCTCGCGGATCGCCTTCAGCGACCAGGCCGCGTCGCCGACGAAGAACCACAGCCGATCGTCGCTTCCCCGCGCCGCCAGGCCCCAGTGGCCGGGGCAATGGCCGGGCAGCTCGACGGCGATCAGGCTGCCGTCGCCCAGCAGGTCGGCGCCGGTCTCGAACGGGGCCAACTCGGCGGGCAGGGCGCAACGCGGCCGGTCCTCGAAGAACACCGCCCGCGCCTCGACATCGGCCGGCAGCAGCCCGGCCAGCAGCCCCCGCCGCACGCCGGCGAACCGTCCCAGCCCCTGGATCTGCTCCAGCCCCGCGCGGGCGCAGAGGATCTTCGCGTTCGGAAACGCCGGCAGCCCCGCCACGTGGTCGCCGTGGAAGTGCGAGACGATGACGCCCTGGATGTCGTCCGGCGTCAGGCCGAAGCGCCCGATCTGGCGGGCTGCGGGCTCGTCCTCGCCCAGGGTCACGGGCGTGGCCAGCGCATAGAGCTTTTCGGGCCAGCGGCGGGTGGCGCGGAAGAAGGCCGGGTCGTAGCCGGTGTCCCACAGCAGCGGCCCCGCCGTCGGGTGCAGGATCAGGGCGGTCAGGGCCGGGAAGTCGACCGGGCACAGGCTGCCGCCGCGCAGGGCCGCGGCCTCCGGATGCACGCAGGCGCCGGCTTTCAGCAGGTGGATCTCGCTGCGCACGGCGCTCATGCCCGCGATCCTTCGGCCCAGCGGCGGGCCAGTTCAAGGGCGGCGGCGATGGCGTCGTGGCGGGGCGTCCAGCCCAGGTCGCGCCGGGCGGCGGTCAGGTCGAAGGTCTGGGAGAAGGCCAGGGTCGCCGCGCCGTAGCGGGTGATCGGCGGCTCGGGCCGGCCGGGCAGCAGGGCCGCGACGCCCTCGGCCAGGGCGGCTCCGGCGTAAAGCAGTGGCCAGGGCGCCGACATCAGCTTCAATGATCGTCCGGTCGCCGCCGCCAGATCGAGGGCGAAATCCCGCACGCTGACCGCCGTCCCGCCCGAGACGTTGAACGCCCGGCCGCCGACCGCCGCGCGCCGCTGGTCGGCCAGCACCAGGGCCTGGGCCGCGTCGCGCATGTCGGTCAGCTCCACCAGCGCCCCCCCGCCGCGCGGCAGT
>NZ_QHJY01000095.1 GCF_003185805.1 Caulobacter sp. D5 | reverse complement strand
TAACCCCTCATCCTCCCACGCCTGCGGCGCGGGCCCCTCCTTCTCCCTATGGGAGAAGGTAAAATGGGGCGGCCTTACGCTTTAGGAAACCACGGCACGAACCCCGAAGTCCGGGCCACGTACGCCGCGTATTCCGGCCGCGTCTTCTTCAGCCGCCCCTCCGTGGTCGGCACGCCGCTCCAGCGGGTCAGGGTGATGGTCAGCAGGATCGGGCCGACGATCGAGGCCGCGCCCCAGGGCAGGGCTTCAGCGGCGATCAGGAACAGGCCCCACCAGACGCAGGCGTCGCCGAAATAGTTGGGGTGGCGGGTGTAGCGCCACAGGCCCTGGTCCATCACCTTGCCGGCATTGGCCGGGTCGGCCTTGAAGCGCACCAGCTGGGCGTCGCCGACGGTCTCGAAGGCGACGCCGATCACCGCAAGGGCCGCGCCGATGGCGGCCAGCGGGCCGAGCGGTCCGGCGGCCTGGCCCAGCTGGACGGGCAGGGCGACGACGTACTGCATGGCGTATTGCAGGGCGAAAACGAGCAGCAGCGAGGCCTTGGCGAAGCTCCAGCCGCGCGCCTTCTCGGCATGGCCCAGCATGGCGACGTAGCGGCGGTCGGCCCCGTGCTTGCGCCAGCGCCAGAAGAGATAGCCGCCCAGGCGCGCGGCCCAGACGGTGCACAGCCCGGTCAGCAGCAGGCCGCGCGGGGTGGGCGGGCCTTGCAGGAAGGCGGTCCAGGCGATCAGGGCCATGCCGACGCCCCACCAGGCGTCGATGAAGCTGACATCGCGGATCCTCAACGAGACGCCCCACAGGAGCAGGAAGGCCAGCGCCGAGACGGCGGCGTCGACGAGCAGGATCTGCAGCATCTCAGGTTCCGATCACCAGGCTGACCGTGGTGGTGGTCGAGCCGCCGATATTGAGGGTCTGGACGGTGCGGGCGCCCTCGACCTGGCCGTCGCCGGCCGTTCCCGTGGTCTGCTTGAAGGCGTCCAGCGCCATGCGCACCCCCGTGGCCCCGACCGGATGGCCGGCGCCGATCAGTCCGCCGGACGGATTGACCGGCAGTTTGCCACCGATGGCGATGTCGCCGGCCTCGATCGCCTTCCAGGCTTCGCCCGGCGCGGTGAGGCCCAGATGGTCGATGGCCATGTATTCGGTGATGGCGAAGCAGTCGTGGGTCTCGACGGCGTGGATCTCCGACAGGTGGGCGATCCCGGCCCGGGCGCGGGCGTCGTCGATGGCGCGGCGCACCTGCGGGAAGACGTGACCGCCCTTCGAACTGGCCTCGGCGCTCTTGGCCAGCTTGCGGTCGAGCGGGATGGGGGCCGAGCGGTGGCCCCAGCCCTTGATGCGCGGCAGGCTGTCGAGCGGGATCCCGCGGGCCTCGGCATAGGACCGGGCGCGCTGCGGCGAGGCCAGGAAGATCACGGCGGTCCCGTCGGTGACCTGGCCGCAGTCCTGCTTGCGGGTGCGGCCCTCGACGACCGGATTGGCGACGTCGTCGGCGGTGAAGGCCTGCGGCGGAAAGCGCCAGTCGCGGGTCTGGGCGTTGGGATTGCGCCGGGCGTTGGCGAAGTTGTTTTCCGAGATCGCCATCAGGTGCTCGTAACGCAGGCCGAAGCGGTCGTCGTAGACCTCGGCCAGGTCGGAGAAGGCGGCGGGCCAGAGAAAGCGGGCGTCCTGGTGCTCGTGGCCGGCCCAGGCGGCCGCGCCCAGGTGCTCGGCGGCGGCCTGGCCGGAGACGTTGCGCATCTGCTCGATGCCGACCACGCAGGCCAGGTCGTAGCGGCCGGCCTCGAGCTCGGCGGCGGCCGACAGGATGGCGACGCTGCCCGAGGCGCAGGCGGCCTCGTGGCGCATGGTCGGCAGGCCGTCGAGGTCGGGATGGACGAGGCCGAAGAAGCCGCCCAGCAGGCCCTGGCCCGCGAACAGCTCGCCGGCGAAGTTGCCGACGTGGCCGGTGTCGATGTCGGAAGGCGCGAGGTCGGTGGCGGCAAGTCCCTGCGCCACCGCCTCGCTGAAAGCGTCGGCCAGGCCCCAACCCTGGCGCGACCAGTTGGCGGAAAAGTCGCTCTGCCATCCCCCCAGGATGTAGGCCATCGCTCTTCTCCGCGCCGGCAGGCGAGTTTCCCGTCCCCCGCTCTTGTTAGTCTCGTTATAAAAGCGAGGGTGCGGCGAGGCAATTGACAGGGATGGGCGAACGCCATCACGACAGAACGATGTCGCCTGAAAACCACAGTTTTCGCACGGTCCGCGCGAGTTCGGCGGCGCGGGCTCTGAATCTGATCGGTGACCGCTGGACGCTGCTGGTGCTGTACGCGGCGTTCCGGGGCGTGAACCGGTTCGACGGCTTCGTGGCGCAGACCGGCATGGCCCGCTCGCTGCTGACCGACCGGCTGGCGCGGCTGGAGGCGGCGGGGGTGCTGGAGAAGCGGCTCTACCAGGAGCGGCCGGCGCGGCACGGCTACCATCTGACCGAAAAGGGCCGTGGGCTGTTCGACGCGGCCCTGATGATCCTGCGCTGGGAGGAAAGGCGCAGCGGCGAACCGGCCCAGCGGGTGATCCACAAGCCCTGCGGCTGCGTGCTGAAGACCGAGATGGCCTGCAAGGCCTGCGGCGGGGTGGTGAGCGCGCGCGAGGTGACGGTGGCGCCGGAACCGGGCGCCGGTTTCGATCCCGCCCCGCCGCCGCGCGCCCAGCGCCGCTCGATCGCCGAAGGGGAGGGGCGGGGCGACCCGGCGGTGGAGCGGGCCGTGGCCGTGCTCGGCGACCGCTGGACCTCGTACCTGGCGGCGGCGGCCTTTTATGGCCTGAGGCGGTTCGGCGATTTCCAGGCCGAGTTGAACGTGGCCAGCAACATCCTGTCGGACCGCCTGGGTCGGCTCGTTTCGTTGGGGGTGCTGGAGAAGGTCCGCTATCAAGAGCGGCCCGAGCGCTGGGAGTACCGGCTGACCGGGGTGGGGCGCGAGCTCTTCCCGCTGATCGTGGCCTTGATGGCCTGGGGCGACCGCTGGCTGGCGGGGCCGGAAGGTCCGCCCGAGGTGCTGACGCATGCTCCGTGCGGGCAGCGGCTGGAGGCGGTGGTGATCTGCGCGGCCTGCGGCGGGACGGTGGGGCCGGAGACGACGGCGGTCGCGGAGGCGGGGTGAGACCCCCTCAGTCGCTCCGCGACAGCTCCCCCAGAGGGGGAGCATCTTCCTGGCGCGGCGTCGAACGAGATCCTCCCCCTCTGGGGGAGGTGGCCCGGAGGGCCGGAGGGGGTCTTCTCCGGCCCCTTTGGATCAGAGCCTGTCCACCGGCGTAGCTTCGCCCGAGGCTTCCCGCGGCGTGGTCCAGCGGGCCATCTTGGGGGTGATCCAGCGCTCGAAGTCGTCGATGACCTCGTAGACCACCGGCACCAGCACCAGCGACAGGATGGTCGAGGTGATCAGGCCGCCGATCACGGCCACGGCCATGGGCTGGCGGAACTCCGAGCCTTGGCCGAGGCCGAGCGCGGTGGGCAGCATGCCGGCCATCATCGCCAGGGTGGTCATGACGATCGGGCGGGCCCGTTCGTGGCAGGCGTCGATCAGGGCCTCGCGCTGGCTCATGCCGGCCCGCTCCTGCTCGATGGCGTACTCGACCAGCAGGATCGAGTTCTTGGCCGCCAGGCCCATCAGCATCAGGAAGCCGATCAGCGACGGCATCGACAGCGGCTGGCCGCAGACCACCAGCGCCACCAGGGCGCCGCTGATCGCCAGCGGCAGGGCCGAGAGGATGGTGATCGGCTTGAAGAAGCTGCGGAACAGCAGCACCAGCACGCCGAACACCAGGCCCACGGCCGACAGCAGGGCCACCGCGAAGCCCGTGAAGAGCTCGGCGAAGGCCTCCTGGTCGCCGGCCGAGGCCGGGGCCACGCCGGCGGGCATGTTCTTCATGGTCGGCAGGGCGTTGATCTCGGCCAGGGCCTGGCCCAGCTGGGCGCCGCCGTTGAGGTCGGCCTCGATGGTCAGCTGCCGCTTGCGGCCGAAGCGGTCGATCTTGGCGGGACCGGCCTGGAAGCTGATGTCGGCGACGCTGTCGAGGCGGGTGATCCCGCCGGCGGCGGTGGGCACCTGCAAGGCGCCGATGGCCGCCAGGTCCGACCGCGCGCCTTCCGGCAGGCGGATGCGGATCGGGATCCGGCGCTCGCCCTGGGTCATCTTGGCGACGTTGGCGTCGATGTCGCCCACGGTGGCCACGCGGGCGATGGAGGCGATGTCGGTGACCGAGACGCCCAGGCGCGCGGCTTCGTCGGCGCGGGGCCGGATGACGATCTCCGGACCGCTGGGCGGCGAGGACGGACGCGGGTCGGCGACGGTCTTCAGGGTCCGCATCTCGCGCTCGATCTGCAGGGCCGCCTTGTCGAGGGCCGCGCCGTCGTCCGAGGTGATGATGTTCTGGATGTCGGACGAGCCCCAGTCGCCCTGCAGGTTGACGCGGGCGTCGGGGATGTCGCGCAGGCCGGCGCGGATCTCCTGCTTGATCTCCGTGACGGTCAGCTTGCGGTCGCCCTTGAGCACCACGGTGACGGTGCCGTCGCGGACGTCGGCGCCGCTCTGACCGCTGAAGCCGCTGGCGATGTTGGAGCCGACCTGGACGAAGACGTGGGCCGTCTCGGGCCGGGCCGCGAACATCTTCGTCGCCGCCTGGGCCGTGCGGTCCATGTCGGCGATGGTCGCGCCGGGCGGGCCTTGCAGCTTGATGTAGTAGTAGTTGGCGTTGCCGGCCGGCTGGAAGCCGACGGCCAGGACGCCGATCGAGGCCAGGAAGCCGGCCCCGGCGATCGAGCCCAGGGTCAGGACGCCGCCGATGATGAAGGCGATGATCCGGTGGTCCAGCGCCCAGTCGAGGCTCTTGCGATAGAGACCCTCGAACGGCTTGCGCTCGTGCGGGCGCAGGACGGGCTTGAGGAAGTAGGCGGCCAGCAGCGGCGTCAGCAGGCGAGCCACGACCAGCGAGAACAGCACCGCGACGGCGACCGTCAGGCCGAATTCCTTGAAGAACTGGCCGGGGATGCCGGGCATGTAGGACACCGGCACGAACACCGCGACGATGGTGAAGGTGGTGGCGACCACGGCCAGGCCGATGGCGTCGGCCCCCTCCATCGCCGCGTGATAGGGCCGCTGGCCCTTGGCGACGCGTTTTTCGATGTTCTCGATCTCGACGATGGCGTCGTCGACGAGGATGCCGATGACCAGGGTCAGGGCCAGCAGGGTGACGACGTTCAGCGAGAAGCCGACCATGCCCATGAAGGCGAAGGTCGGGATCAGCGACACCGGCATGGCGATGGCGGTGATCAGGGTGGCGCGCCACTCGCGCAGGAACAGGAACACCACCAGCGAGGCCAGCAGCATGCCTTCCAGCAGGGTGTGCTTGGTGGCCTCGAAGCTGGCGCGGGTCTCGTCGACGGTGGAGTAGATCTTGGTGAAGGTCACCCCGGCGTTCTTCTGGCCCAGGGTCTCGACGGCCTGCTTGACGCGGTCCTCGACCTCGACGTCGCTGGACTCGCGGGTCTTCATCACCTGGAAGGCGACGACGGGCTTGCCGTCGAGGCGGGCGAAGCCGCGCTCCTCGCCGGCGCCCTGGCCGACGTCGGCGACATCGGTCAGCTTCACGTAGCGCGAGCCGACCGGGATGGTGATCTGCTTCAGCTGCTCCAGGGTGTTGGCCGCGCCGAGCACCCGCAGGGTCTGCTCGCGACCGCCGACGCTGGCCCGGCCGCCGGGGGCGTCGAGGCTGAAATTGGCCAGGGCCTGGTTCAGCTGCGGCGCGGTCACCCCGAAGGCGGCCATGCGGGCCGGGTCGAGGACGACGTTGATCTCGCGCTCGGCGCCGCCGACGCGGGCCACCTGGGCCACGCCCTTTTCGCCCTGGAGGGCGCGGGTGATGGTGTCGTCGACGAACCACGACAGGTCGGCCGTGCTCATCGACGGGGCCGAGACCGCGTAGGTGATGATCGGGGCGCTGTCGATCTCGAGCCGCTGGACGATCGGCTCGTCGACCTCCTTGGGCAGGCTGGCGCGGGCCTGGTCGACCTTGGAGCGGACCTCGTCGGTGACCTTCTGCAGGTCTTCGCCGAGTTCGAACTCGATGGTGGTGGTCGAGGCGCCCTGGGTCACCGACGAGCGGATCGTCTTGACGTTGGAGATGCCCGAGACCGCGTCCTCGACGACGCGGGTGACCTGGGTTTCAAGCTCGCCCGGGGCCGCGCCGCTCTGGGTGACCGAGACGGTCACCGCCGGGAAGGTCACGTTCGGGAACTGCTTGACCGGCAGCGACAGGTAGGCCCCGACGCCGGCGATGATCAGGGCGATGAAGACGACCGCGACCGGGATCGGGTTCCTGATCGACCAGGCTGAGATGCGGAGGTCGGCCATCAGTTGGCGGCCTTCTGCCCGTTGGCGGCCACCGGGATCGGCTTGATGACGTCGCCGTCGCCGATGAAGGCGCCCGAGCCGATCACGATGCGCGCGCCGGGAGCGGGACCCTGCACCAGTTCGACCCAGCCGCCGCCGCTGCGGCCGGTGGTCACCGGAACCTGCTTGGCGCGGTTCTGGGCGTCGACGGTGACCACCGACAGGCCCGAGGCGTCGTAGCGGATGGCCGCTTCCGGCACGGCGACGACCGCCGCGCCCGACGGGCCGAAGATCACCTTGCCGAAACCGCCGGCGCGCAGGTCCTCGCGCACGGGCAGGCGGATGCGGACCTTGCCCAGGCGGGTGTCGGTGTTGACGCGCGGACTGATCAGGCGGATCGCGCCCGAGACCTGCGCGCCGCCGGGCAGGGTGACGGTGGCCGGCTGGCCGACCGACAGGCCCGCCAGGTCGCTTTCGTTGACGTCGGCTTCCAGTTCGACGAGGCCGTCGCGGACGATGCGGAACCAGGCCGTCGTGCCGCTGCCGGCGATCTCGCCCGGCTTGACGCCGCGTTCGATGACCCGGCCGCCGACGGGGGCGACGATGGTCAGGCGGCCCTGGCGGGTCTGGAGTTCGGCCAGCGCCGCGGCCTGGGCCTTGGCGTTGTAGCGGCGGCTTTCGATCTGTTCCTGGCTGAGCACGCCCTGGCCATCGAGGCCCGAGACGCGGGCGGCTTCGGCCTGGGCCTGGGCGGCGACGGCGGCCTGCTGGCCGATCTGGGCGCTCAGCAGGGTGGCGTCCAACTGCACCAGCGGCTGGCCGGCGCGCACCCAGTCGCCTTCGTCGGCGTAGATGCGGGCGACGCGGTAGCCGGAGAGCTCGGAGCCGACGGCGGCCTCGTCGCGGGCGATCAGCACGCCCGAGGCCTCGATCCCGCCGCCCAGCGGACGGGTCTGGACCTCGCCGACGCTGACGGCGCGGGCCTGGCTGGCGGGGGCGGCCTTCTTCTCGTCCTTGCCGCCGCAAGCCGTCAGGACCAGGGCGGACGCGGTCAGCAGGGCGAGCGCGCGGGCGGTTTTCATCGTCATGGGCGGGGTTCTCATCGCGGGGCGCGTTCGGAGGCGGTGTCGGCGGCCTGGGCGGACGCCCGGGGCGGAAGCGGGGCAGGGGCGTTCGGCGACCAGCCGCCGCCGAGCGCCTTGTAGGTCTGGACCGCGCGTTGCAGGGCCTGGGTCTGGGCGCCGGTCAGGGCGCTGCGGGCGCTGCGCCAGGTCTGCTCGTTCTGCAGGTTGGTCGTCTGGTCGACGAGGCCCAGGCCGTAGCCCTTGCGGCTGGCGGCGTAGGCGCTGGCGGCGCGGGCCTCGCCGGCCTTCAGCAGGGCGACCCGGCGGTTGTCGGCGGCCAGCTGGGCCATGGCGTTCTCGGCCTCGCCATAGGCCGTCTGCACGGCCTTCTCGTAGGCGACGGCGGCCTGTTCGGTGCGGGCGTCCTGGGCGTCGATGTCGGCCAGCAGCTGGGGGATGTTGAGCAGCGGGATGGTGACGCCGCCGCCGAGAGTCCAGGAGCCGGTGGTGCTGGAGGTCGTGCCGTTGGTCTGGGCCGAGCCGCCGGAGAACAGGCTGCTGTAGTCCACCGCAGGCGAGACGCTCTTGGCCCAGCCGAGGCCGGGCGTCAGGGTGAAGGTCGGGAACAGGGCCAGCTGGTTGACCTTGAGGTTGCCGGCGGCGGAGGCCAGGCGGGCCTGGGCCTCGCGTACGTCGGGGCGGCGCTCCAGAAGCGCGCCGGGCACGGTGGCCGGAACCGGCGGCGGGGCGTCGAGGGCGGCCTCGACGTCGAGGCTGGCCAGCGGGTCGACGCCGCGTCCGACCAGGATCAGCAGGCTGCGGCGAGAGGCCTGGAGCTGGGCCTCGTAGTCGGCCGCCTGGGCCTCGGACTGAGCCAGGGTGGCGGCGGCGCTGTCGGCTTCCGAACTCGCCGACAGGCCAAGCTTGGCCTTCCTGGTCGCCAGTTCGCCCAGCGACTGGCTGATGCGGGCGCTCTCTCGGGCGTCGGCCAGCTGCACGGCCAGGCCCTTGGCCTCGAAATAGGACTGGGCGACGTTGGCGGCCAGGGCCGCGCGGGCGCCCTCGTAGGCGAAGCGGGCGGCGGCCAGGTCGTTGTTGACCACCTGGAGGCCTGCCTTGCGGCGACCCAGGTAATCGAGCTCCCACGAGACGTCGAAATTGGCGCTGTAGCTGTCGCTGTCGCCGCCGACGGTGAAGGACTCGCCCTGCTGGTCCAGAAGCTCGGTGTGCTTGCGGCTGGCCGCGCCCTTCACCTGGCCCGACGGAATGTAGAGCTGGCGGATGTTGCTCTTGCGGACGGCGCGGGCCTCTTCCAGCACGGCGGCGGCGCTGCGGGCGTCGGGGCTGCGCTCCAGCGCCGTGGCGATCAGGGCGTCGAGCTGGGGATCGCCGAACTGCGTCCACCACTGGTCGAGGGCGGCGGCGGGCAGGGGCGCGCCGGCCGGCGCCTCGAAGGCCGTCGGCAGGCGGGTGTCGGGGGTGCGCGGGGCGGCGGTGTTGCAGCCGGCCAGCAGCAGGGCGGCCAGGCTCGCGCCCGCCAGGGCGGAGAGGCGCGCAGCCGTCGGCCGGCGATCCGCGATCGCGTCGGAACTCATCTAGATTTCACCCCACACTGTCGGACGACCGACCCATAACGGATAGACAGGACCGTCGTTCGCTCAATTAGGGCGACAACTCACAGGAAAAAAGCCCGTCTCGCCGCTGTGCGACGGGAATTGTCCCCGATTGCGGTCACTACGTAGATGACCTCGTCCCGGCTTGGCGCCTTCGCGGCGGACCCCCGGGGTGGCCTCCACGTCTCGATACCCGGAATTCAAGACGCCCGAGCTTGCCGGAAAATTACGGCGGTTGACGCTTGGGAAAACATACTCAATCATCGAAACAGTCGTTCGACTCTCGATGTCGAGCCCGCTCGCCCTGCGGCCGAGCGGCCAAGAAAGCTTTGCGTACAAAGTATCCGGCGAGAGGGGGATCCCAAGGTGTCGGCGTCTAAGTTCGCATCTTCCAATTTCGAAACGCGTGATTTCGCGACGGCGGGCGGCCGTCCGAGGCGTTCGCGCGCGGAGGATACCGTCGACCCCTAGAGAGAGATCCGTCCTCGCCCAAGCGCTCCGAAAAAGAAGAGACAGACCGGGAGAGGGAAGATGACCAGGAAGACCTATCTGCGCGCGGGCTCGGCCGGCGCGCTGGCGATGGCGCTCGCCGCGACGGCGGGTGCGGCATGGGGGCAGGAGGCGACGCAGGTCGAGGAGGTGGTGGTCACCGGCTCGTTCATCCGCGGCACGCCCGAGGACGCGGCCCTGCCGGTGGACGTGATCGGGGCCGAGGAGCTGCAGAAGCGCGGCTCGCCCTCGACCGTCGAGATGATCAAGGCCCTGTCGGTGTCGAACGGGGTGCTGGGCGACACCAACCAGTTCGACAGCCGCGCCCAGGGCTCGGAAGGCTCGGGCTCGGTGAACCTGCGGGGGCTGGGCTCGCAGCGCACCCTCGTCTTGCTGAACGGTCGGCGCCTGGCGATCAATCCGCTGGCCGCGGCCGGGGCCGGCATCGTCGACACCAACATCATCCCCGCCGCCGCCATCGGGCGCGTGGAGGTGCTCAAGGACGGGGCGGCGGCGACCTATGGCTCGGACGCCATCGCCGGGGTGGTCAACTTCATCACCAAGAAGAACGTCGACGGGCTGGAGATGGCCGCCGACTACCGCGCCATCGACGGCTCGGACGGCGACTACGGCCTCAGCCTGACCTACGGCAAGAAGTGGGACCACGGCGACATGCTGCTGAGCGCCGGCTGGCAGCACCGCTCCAAGCTCAGCGTCGCCGAGCGCGACTGGGCCAATCGCGGCTATCTCGACAATCCGGAGGCCGGCTGGTCGGCGGCGGGCAATCCCTCGACCTTCATCCCGGCGGCCAGCCCGACCAACGGCATGCGCGATCCGGCCTGCGCCAGCCTGGGCGGGTTTCCCGGCTTCAGCGGCCTGACGCCGGTCTGCTACTGGCACTACACGCCGTTCGACAACCTGGTGGAAAAGTCCAACGCCGTGCAGGTCTATGGCGAGATCAACGCCAGGCTTTCCGACACCACCAAGCTGCACGTCGAGGCCCTGTGGTCGCACACCGACGTGCCCGACTGGAACACCTCGCCGTCCTACGCCGCCCTGGCCGTGCCGACCGCCGAGGTGGCGGCCTCGACCAGCCTGATCGGCCGCTATTACGTGCCGGCGACCAATCCGGGCCTGGCCGCCTTCATCGCCGCCAACCCGACCGTGACCCTGACGGGGCTGGGGACCGGCGCCCAGATCACCGTGCCGACGGCGACGGTGTTCGCCTTCGGCGCCATCAACGCCGCCAACCGGCCCTACGGCATCGGCGGCAATCCCAAGTTCGGCTACGGCCCGTCGATCGGCTCGCGTTCGTTCGACGCCTATCGCGTCTCGGCCGACCTGAAGGGCGAGTTCTCGAACGGGATCGGCTGGGAGGCGGCGCTGACCTATTCCCAGGAGGTGGGGATCCGCACCGGCTACGACACCCTGGTCAACCGCTTCGCCCTGGCGCTGCGCGGGCTGGGCGGGCCCAACTGCGACACCGATCCGAACACGGCGGGGATCCAGGGCACGCCGGGCGTCGGCGGCTGCCTGTATTACAACCCCTTCGCCAGCGCGATCCCCAGCAACGCCATCACCGGCGTCGCCAATCCCGGCTACGTCTCCAGCCTGGCCAACAGCAAGGAGCTGACCGACTGGTTTTTCAAGAAGCTGTCGACCAAGCAGACCTCGCGGTTGTTCGTGGCCGAGGCCGTGCTGAACGGCAAGACGGCCATCACCCTGCCGGGCGGCGACATCGCCTGGGCGGCTGGGGTGCAGTACCGCCGGACCTATTTCACCTCGACCTTCAACGACATCTCCAACGCCCTGATCAATCCGTGCGTCAACACGCCGGACTACGGGGTGACCACCTGCACCGGCTCGGCGCGGAACGGGCCGTTCATGTTCCTGGGCGTCAACACCCCGGCCGATAATCAGAGCGACGTGGTGGCGACCTTCGGCGAGCTCAGCCTGCCGATTACAGAGACGGTGCAGGCCCAGCTGGCGGCGCGCTACGAGGACTATGGCGGGTCGGTGGGCTCGACCTTCAACCCCAAGGCCTCGGTGCGCTGGCAGGCGACGCCGTGGATGGCGGTGCGGGCCTCGGCCGGCTCGACCTTCCGCGGGCCGCCGGATCCGCTGACCACGACGACCTCGGTGACCTCGCTGCAGGGGATCCTGGGCGTCTTCCGGGCGGTCGACATCTTCGGCAATCCGGACCTGAAGCCCGAGAAGGCAAACACCTACAATTTCGGCCTGCTGTTCAAGGCCGGCGCCTTCAAGGCCAGCGTCGACTACTTCCGGTTCGACTTCAAAAACCCGATCGTGGCCGAGCCGGTGGCGGGCATCACCAGCGCGCTCTATCCGAACGGGGCGGCGGGGACTAACAACTGCGGGAACAGCGCCTATGCGGCCCTGCAGGCCCGCTTTACCTTCAACGGCGCGTGCGGCACGCCGACCACCAGCATCGCGCGGCTGAAGACCTTCTACATCAACGGCGCGCCGATCGAGAATTCGGGCTTCGACTTCTCGGCCGACTACGCCTTCGAGGGCGTGCTGGGCGGCGAACTGGCCGTCGGCGGCAGCGCGACCTGGATCCAGAAGTACGAGGTGGGGGCGACCAGCGTCGAGGGCGTGGTGGTCGAGAAGGCCTTCGACGCGGTGGGCCTGCTGAACTACCAGACCACCGTCGTGCCGATCCCGGAATGGAAGGGCGACGTCTTCGCCGAATGGAGCCGGGGGCCGCACAACCTGCGCCTGACCGTGCACTACATCGGCAAGTACACCGACCAGCGCACCGCGCCGTTCGCCACTGGGGCCTACAAGGACACGACCGGGGCGGCGGTGACGGTGGCCAACGGCAAGACCATCGACGCCCAGGTGCTGACCGACCTGGCCTATCGCGTGATCCTGCCGCGGGATGCGACGGCAAGCATCGCGATCACCAACCTGTTCGACAAGGACCCGTCCTACGCCCGGCTCGACCTCGGCTACGACCCGTTCACCGGTGACCCGCTGGGCCGGACCTACAAGCTGAGCCTGCGCAAAAGGTTTTGAGATCCCCGCCTCGGGGAACTGGCGATCGACTTCCTCCGTCGATCACCTTGGGCCGGGGACGAAAGTCTCCGGCCTTTCTGTTGCTTCGCCCTGCGGGCGGCCCCCTCAGTCGCTCCGCGACAGCTCCCCCAGAGGGGGAGTATCTGAAGCGCCAAGATCCTCCCCCTCTGGGGGAGGTGGCCCGGAGGGCCGGAGGGGGTTTTTCAGCTCAGACCTGCGCCACCGCGCGCCGCACAGCCTCGGCCAGGTCGTCGAGGTCGGCGATGTCGAGGTCGGCGGCGAAGGGCAGGCCCAGCATCTTGCCGGCCAGGTGATCGACGACGGGCACGGCGTCGGCGGCGGCTTCGGGATCGCGCACGCCCACGCAGGTGACGAAGCGGCCTTCGACGGCCAGCAGGGCGGCGACGGCCGGGGCGCAGCCCTCGGCGACGCTGACGACGCAGGCGCTGGACACCCACGACAGGCCCCAGCCGGGCTGGAACTGGATCGGCGAGCCGAGCAGCAGCATGCGCAGGCGCTGGGCGTTGGTGGCAAGCTGCTGGCGCTTGAGGGTCCAGCCGTCGAGGCCGGCCTCGCCTTCGAAAGCGGGGGCCGACAGGCGGGCGATCAGGTCGGCGTCCTCGGCGGCGACGAACACGCCCTGGCCGCCGGGCAGGCCGACGACCACCGGGACCGGGGCGTCCATGATCACATCGTAGCCGAAGGTGGCGTCGACCACGATCGGCAGGCCGGTTTCGGCCTGGAAGGCGGCGAGGGCGGCGAGGTCGGGGGCGCGGCCGAAGGCGCAGGTGGTGACGATAGCCTCGAGCGGGCA
>NZ_QHJY01000581.1 GCF_003185805.1 Caulobacter sp. D5 | reverse complement strand
ATTGGCCGCCAGCTGCCGGGCGACCACCCCCGAGGCCTCGCCGGCCTCCTGGAACATGCGCGTGGCTTCGGGCGTCAGGGCTTGGAAATGGGAAAGGGGCTGCGCGGTCACGGGCCGTACTCCAGGACACAAAAACAAGAGGGAGGGGTCAGGCGGGGTCGTTGAGTTCGGCCACGAAGTCGTAGGTGTCGCCGCGGTAGTAGGACTGGGTGATCTCGACGGCCCGGCCGTCCCTGAGGAAGCCGCGGCGCTCGACCAACAGGCCGGCGTCCTTGGCCTTCACGCCCAGCAGGGTGGCGTGCTGCGGGGTGATCAGCACCGCGCGCAGCCGTTGCAGCGCCCGCACCGGCCGGTAGCCGGCGTCGGCCATGGCTTCGTACAGCGAGTGCTCGACCACCTCGACCGAGGGCAGGGCGAAGGCGGCGATGGTCGAATATTCGACGGCCATCGGCGCGCCGTCGGCATAGCGGATGCGGTGGAAGCGGTAGACCGGCGTGCTGGGCGACAGGCCCAGGGTCAGCGACTCCTCGGGCGTCACCGAGCCTTCCATCTTGGCCAGCCACTCGCTGTGCGGGCTGCGGCCGCGCGAGATCATGTCCTCGGTGAAGCAGGTCAGCTTGGAGAAGTTCTTCTCGACCCGCGAGGCGACGAAGGTGCCCGCGCCCTGGCGGCGGGTGAGCAGGCCCTCGCTGACCAGGCCCTCCAGCGCCTTGCGCACGGTGATGCGCGAGACGTTGAAGTCCTCGGCCATGTCGCGCTCCGGCGGCAGGGCGTCTTCCGGCGTCAGGATCTTGTGCTGGATCGCTTCGCGCAGGGCGCGCTGGAGCTGCAGATAGAGCGGCGCGGAGGCGGTGGTCTCGATCGGGCCGATGCGTTCGGAGAGCAGCATGGGTTAGATTTCCATCTCCAGTGGAGCCAGGCGCCGCGTTTCGGGGCATCTCACTGCGCACATACCAATCTAAGTCCTTTTTGTCCGCCGCTTCGATCCGATAAATCGCACCAGGGCGATAAATCGCTTTTGTGTCAAACGATTTTCGGCTTCCGGTGTCGGTGTTCGTTTTTTGAGTGGTATTAAAATGGCATCTATGCTCAGCCTTCGATCAAGAGAGGCAAGCGCGCCGGGACAGGCCGCGCTGCGACAGGTTTCGGGGGAGTCGTCGATGTCGGGTCTGGTGCTTCAATCGCCTTTGGCGGGGTGGTCGGGACCGTTGGAGGAGGTTCCGGACGCG
>NZ_QHJY01000094.1 GCF_003185805.1 Caulobacter sp. D5 | reverse complement strand
CGCGCCGAAGGCGTCGGCGCGGTGCGGATGAGCCCGGCCCAGGCCGAGCTGCTGGCCGAGGCCCACGCCGTGCTGTCGCGCCGGCTGTCGCCGCCGGTGCTGGCCGAGCGGATCGCCGCCTGGAACCGCGCGGCCAACGCCCGGGCGCTGTTCGCCCTGGTGGCCGACGACTTCCGGCTGGAGATGCCCAAGCCCCCACATCCGGGCACCGAGCGGCTGAAGCCCCTGGCCACCGTCGCGGCCATCCGCGAGGCGGCCCGCCGTTACCGCAACTGCCTGGCCGGCTATGTCGACGACGCCCTGGACGAGCGCAGCGCCATCTACGAGTGGCTGCCCGCCCCGGGCGCGGTGATCGAGCTGACGCCCGACGCCTTCTTCGGCTGGCGGCTCGACCAGGCCCGGCTGCAGAACAACAAGGCCGTCGACGAGGCCACCCGCGACGCGGTCGTCGCCGAACTGCGCGGCATAGGCGTGCACGTCGGCCGCTCGGCCTGGCAGATCCGTCGGGCGCTGAACCGGGCCTCTACGCCGGGCTTCCGGATGGAGACGCTCGAGGCCGCCGTCGCCGACTACTTCACCGACGACTAATGTCGTCGGTGAAGACCGGCCGCTCACAAGGCGCCGAAAGCGGATGACGCGCGCCCGTCAAAAAGCCTAGCTAGGCTTGGTCGGGGGACCACTGCGGAGAGACGCATGAAGAAGCCCGTGATCGAGACCCTGCTGGAGCGCGGCCTGTTCGCCTCGCGCTGGCTGATGGCCCCGTTCTATGTCGGCCTGGTGGTCGCCCTGGCGGCGCTGATCGTGGTGTTCTTCCAGGAGCTGTTCCACGAGCTGCCCAACGTGCCGTCGATGAAGCCGGAGGACGCGATCCTGCTGGCGCTGTCGCTGATCGACCTGTCGCTGGCGGCCAACCTGCTGGTGATCGTCATCCTGTCGGGCTACGAGAACTTCGTCTCCAAGATCGACACCGCCAGCCACGAGGACCGCCCCGACTGGATGGGCACGGTCGACTTCTCGGGCCTGAAGATGAAGCTGATCGCCTCGATCGTGGCGATCTCGGCCATCGCCCTGCTGAAATCGTTCCTGAAGCTGACCGAGCCGCAGGTCCCGCTCGACCAGCCGCGCCTGCTCTGGCTGGTGGTGGTGCACCTGTCGTTCGTGGTCTCGGGCGTGCTGCTGGCCGTGATGGACTGGCTGAACAGCAAGGTGACCAAGCACTGATCACGGGGGCGAGGCCCACGTACAGAAACGCCGCGAAAGCTGATCGGCTGTCGCGGCGTCTTGTGTCTGAGAGACCCCTCATCCTTCAGCTTCGCTGACACCTTCTCCCGCAAGGGGAGAAGGATCCCGGGATCTTAGAAGGGCAGGATGTTGCGTTGGCGGCTGTAGGCCAGGTAGCCGACATTGGCGCCCAGGCGCAGGCCGACGCCGGCGCGGATCGGGGCCAGGACGATGGTGTCGGCCTTCTGGTAGTTCACGCCCAGGCCGCCCACGAGATAGGCGCTGCCCTCGACGCCGGGGAAGCGGCGGAAGATGGCGTCCGGGTACTGCAGATTATAGCACAGGGTGAAGACCCGGCTGGCGTTGCCACCCCAGTCCCAGCCGATCGACGGGCCCTGCCAGAAGGTTTCTTGGGTCGGGCGGTTCTTCATGTAGAGCAGGCCGCGACCATAGCGCAGGCCCACGCCGATGGCGCCCGAGCCCTCTTCGCCGGCGATGTAGCCAGTGGGCTGGCCGCGCTCGCGGAAGATCCGCTCGATGGCCGCGCCGGCGCTCTCGGCCGTGACGCCGAGGAAGTCCGACGTGGCGCGGATCATCTCGTCGGCCGAATAGGTGGCGGCCGCGCCGGTGTCGTAGGTCGGCGCGTCGGGGCCGGGATTATGCGGCTGCGAGGTGCTGGCGCAGGCGCCCAGGCCCACGGAGGTCAGGCCGGAGGCCATGCCAGAGAGGATCAGAGAGCGACGGTCCATGTGTCTTTCTCGCAAGGCTAGAGCGTGACAGCCGAAAGTGTAGGCGGTTTCGGCGACCGCCACGCTCTCGTATTTGACTTTAGAGCCTGCTGATCTGCTCCTGGCGTTAGCCAGGATCAGGCAAGCTCTAACGTGTCGGCACTGTCACAGGCTTTCATGTCCGGTTTGGGGCGCGTTGCTTAACGCGCGGTTAAGCATGTTCCCGACTGGACCTGCGATATCTAACGCGCGGTGCGCTCTACAAGGTCCGCCAGCTTCTCCGCCGCGTCGGGCGCGGCCACCGAGCGGGCGCCCTTGGCCATGCGGGCCAAGCGGTCGGGGTTCTTGAGCAGGGCGTTCAGGGCGCCGGCCAGGGCGTCGACCGTCAGCTCGTCCTCCAGGCACACCGCCGCGCCCCCGGCCTCTTCCAGCAGCTTGGCGTTGAAGCGCTGGTGGTCGTCGGCGGCGATCTTCAGCGGCACCAGGATCGACGGGCGGCCGGCCACGGCCAGCTCGCAGCAGGTCGAGGAGCCGGCCCGGCCGACGACCAGGTGGCTCTGGCGCAGGCGCCCGGCCATGTCGCGGAAGAACGGCGCGACCTCGCAGTCGACCATGGCGTTGCGATAGATCTTGCGGGCGTGCTCCATGCTCTCGGCGCGAGCCTGCTGGAACACCTTCATGCGGCCGCGCATCTCTTCGGGCAGCTTGGCGACGGCCTCGGGCACCAGCTCCGACAGCAGGCGAGCGCCCTGGCTGCCGCCGGTCACAAGGATACGCAGCTGCACTTCGGGCGGCAGGTAGGGGGTCTGGGCCAGGTCGCGGATCTCCGGACGCACCGGGCTGCCGACCACATGGGCGCGGGCCTTCACGGCCGGCTTGGCCAGCTCCAGCGTCGGGAAGGCGCAGGCGACCTCGCCGACATAGGGCGCCAGGAACCGGTTCACGCGGCCCAGCACGGCGTTCTGTTCGTGGATGACGGTCGGGCGCTTTTCCAGCAGCGCGGCCAGCAGGGCCGGCAGGGCGGGATAGCCGCCGAAGCCGACCACCACCGACGGGTTCAGCCGGGCGAAGGCGGCCTTGGCCTGCATCACGCCCTGGAACACCGCCACCCCGGCCTTGACCATGCCGATCGGATCGCTGGCCTTGGCCGTGGCGGCCGACAGGGCCAACCGCTCTTCGGCGGGAAACTTGTCGGCGTAGAAGGCGCCGCGCTCGTCGGTGGCCAGCACCACGCGCCAGCCGCGCGCGATCAGGGCTTCGGACAGCGCCTGGGCGGGAAACATGTGGCCGCCGGTGCCCCCGGCGGCGACGATCGCCAGCTTGCCGCTCATCAGGCCTGGTCCGCGAAACGGATGGAGGGACGCGTGAAGAGGTTACGCAACTGCAGTCTCCCTAACCCGGGAGCCTTCAGTCGAAGGCCCCCGCCTGGCCGAACGGCCCGCCGCCGCCATAGGACCCGGGCCGCTTGCGGGTCAACGCCAGCGCCATCCCCAGGGTCAGTCCCATGGCCAGCATCGACGAGCCGCCGTAGCTGATGAACGGTAGGGTCATGCCCTTGGTCGGGATCATGTTCAAGTTCACAGCGACATTGATGAACGTCTGCTGGCCCAACAGCACGAAAAGACCGGCCGAAGCGACCTGTTCGAAGGGATCCGCCAGCTTCATCGACTTGTAGAGCCCGCGCACCACGACGAAGGCGAACAGGCTGATCAGGGCCAGGGAGAAGACGAGGCCGTACTCCTCGGCCGCCACCGAATAGATGAAGTCGGTGTGCAGGTCGGGCACGTGGCGCTTCATGACGCCCTCGCCCGGGCCGCGCCCGAACAGGCCGCCGGCGTGGATGGCCTCGGCGGCGCGGGTAACCTGGTGGGTGTCGGCCTGGTCGGGGCTGAGGAACTTCTGCACGCGGGCGTGCACGTGGTCGAACAGGAAGTAGGTCGAGCCGAGGCCGCCCAGCGCCACCGCGCCCAGGCCCATGATCCACGAGATCGGCACCCCGGCCATCCAGAAGGCGGCCCCGAAGGCGATGGTGATCAGCACGGTCTGGCCGACGTCGGGCTGCATCAGCAGCAGGCCCACGGCGATGAAATAGAGGCCGAAGGCGATCGACACGCCCGGCACGCCCTCGCCCTTCTGGCCTTCGGCGAACATCCACGAGACCAGGATGATCAGGGCCGGCTTCATGAATTCCGACGGCTGGAAGGTGAAGCCGCCGATCATCAGCCAGCGGGCCGCGCCCTTGGCGCTGTGGCCGATGAACGGCAGGGCCGCCATCACGCCGATGGCGACGATGTAGATGAAGAACGCCGCCCGCCGGATGCCCTTGGGACTGAGCATCGACACGGCCAGCACGATCGTCGCCGCGCCGACGCCGAACACCAGCTGGCGGATAGCGAAGTGGAACTGGTCGTCGATGCCGATCCGCTGGGCCGCGGCCGGGCTGGAGGCGAACGACAGCAAGACGCCCACCGTGACCAGGATCGCGGTCGCGCCCAGCAGCCAGCGATCGGTCGTCCACCACCACACCCCGAGGGGCGAGCGGTCGGTCCGGGCGAAGGCGTGGGCGGTCTGCTGGCGCATGGGGGCAAGAGTCGGCCGTTACGGTTAATCGAGTCTTGCCGACGGCCGCGACGAAATCGCGACCGCCGGAAATTTTTCCATCATTCCACAGGCTTGGCCGTGGCGTCGGGATACTCCCGGGCCTTGGCCAGGGGCAGAACGTGGTCGTGCAGGGCCTGGCCGAAGCGGACCGACTGCATCTGGATGGCGGCGTGCCCTGTGCCGGGCAGCACCACCAGGTCCTTGCTCGGCGCGTTGAGGCCATCGAACCAGGGCCGCACGAAGTCGGGATGGTCGTACTCGCCCTGGATCAGCACCATCGGCATGGCGAAGTCCTTGCCCAGGGGCGCGGCCTTCCAGTCGTTGTTGGCGACATAGACGGCCAGGGCGCGCTGGCGGCGGATGATCCTGCCGCCGTCCTTGTAGGTCAGCAGGTCCCTGATGCTCCAGTCGGGCATGGCCAGAGCCTGGGCGTAGAGCTGGCCGTCGGTCTTCTTGGGGCCTTCGGTCTTCAGGTAGATCGGCTCGAGGTCGTCGACCTCCTTCCAGCGGCTGGGCGGGTCATAGGGCGGCGGCCCCAGCCCGGTCAGCTTGGCCAGCAGCTCGGGATGTTTGCCGGTCTTAGCCACTTCCAGCATGTGATCGTAGACGTGGCGGTCGCGGGCGCTGTTGTCGACCGCCTGGCCGGTGCCGACATAGACCGAGAACAGGTCCGGTCGCAGGTGCGCCATGGTCAGCGACACGCGCGAACCCCACGACCAGCCCAGAAGGGCGATGCGCGGCTTGTGCAGCCGGGTCCGCAGGTGCTCGGTCAGGGCCAGGCCGTCGGCGACGAAGCTGTCGACGCCCTGGTTCGGATCGATGCGGCCGCCGGCGCGGGCCAGGCTCTTGCCGTGGTCGCGACGGTCCCAGTGCACGACCGTGAAGTCCTTCTCCCAGCTCTTGAAGTCCTCGGCGAACAGCGAGGTCGCCACCCCGCCGCCATGCACGACCAGCAGCACCGGATTGTCGCGGTTCTCGCCGCGCACCACGACCCACTGCTCGCCGCTGGGCAGTTTCACGAAGCCGCTTTCCTGGACGCCCTTCTCCGAGTCGATCCGCAGCCGCTCGGCCGTCTCGTGCTGCAGGAAGGCCCGCGTCGCGGCCGCCCCGCCCACGACCGCCACCGTCAACGCCGCCAGCCCGACCGCGCCCCGGCGCAGCCATGTCTTCGTCTTGCTCATCACGCCCCTCGAATGAAAACTACACGCGTAGTCACATGAGGGCGCGCGAAAGATTCTTACAAGCGTAAAATTAAATCCCTCTTCCATAGGGAGAGGGAGGGGCCCGCCGCGCAGCGGTGGGAGGGTGAGGGGTTACAGCGTTGGCCGGAAGAAGCGCCGCTCGGCAGCGCCATACTTGGTGAGTTTGTTACCTCTCACCCTCCCATGGCTTTCGCCATGGGCCCCTCCCTCTCTCAAAGAGAGAGGGATCAAAAAGCCTTAAGCCCGCTTCGCCTTCGGCTTCACCAAGCCGTTGACCGCCGCGCGGAACGCTTCGCCCCGGGCTTCGAAGTCGGCGAACTGGTCGAACGAGGCGCAGGCCGGCGAGAGCAGGACGATGGCGTCCTGGCCGGTGGCGGCCGCGTCGGCATGGGCGGCGGCGACGGCGGTCTCGATGTCGCCGCACTGCTTGACCGGAGCCTTGCCGTCCAGGGTCTTGCCGAACTCGTCGGACGCCTGGCCGATCAGGTAGGCGCAGGCCACGCGCGGGAACAGGTCCTGAAGGTCCTCGATGCCGCCGGCCTTGGGCACGCCGCCGGCGATCCAGTAGAACTTCGGATAGCTCGACATCGCCTGGCGGGCGGCGTCGGCGTTGGTGGCCTTGCTATCGTTGACGAAGGCGACGCGTCCGATCTTGCCGACCGTCTCCATGCGGTGGGCCAGACCCGGGAAGGTCATCAGCCCCTCGACCGCCTGCTGGGGCGGAATGCCGATGGCGATGGCGGCGGCGTAGGCGGCCGCGGCGTTCTGCCAGTTGTGGCGGCCCGGCAGGCTGCGGGCGCGCAGCAGGTCGGCCATCTCGGTGACGCGCTCGCCGGTGGCGTCGTAGAGCACGCCTTGCAGGGCGTAGACGCCCCGGCCCATGGCCTTGCCGGCGCTGATCGGCCAGATGGTGCGGCGGTTGGCGGCGGTGATCTCGGTGCAGATCTGCTGGCACCAGGGATCGTCCACCCCGATGATCGCCGTGTCGCCCTTGCCCTGGTTGAGGAAGATCCGGCGCTTGGCGGCGATATAGCCCTCCATCGAGCCGTGACGGTCGATGTGGTCGGGCGACAGGTTCAAGAGCACCGTGGCGTCGGCGTGCAGGCTGGAAGTCAGGTCCAGCTGATAGCTCGACAGCTCCAGCACGTAGACGGCCCCGCCGTGCATGTCTTCGAGACCGAGGATCCCGGCGCCGATGTTGCCGCCGACGCGGGTGTCGCGGCCGGCCTGCTGGCACAGATGGCCGATCAGGGCCGTAGTGGTCGACTTGCCGTTGGTGCCGGTGATGGCGATGATCTTCGGCTTCTTGTGCTCGGGCGCGGCGTTGACCGTGCGGGCGAAGAGCTCGACGTCGCCCAGGATCTCGACGCCGGCTTCCTTGGCCTTGTCGACGGTCCAGTGGGGCTTGGGATGGGTCAGCGGCACGCCCGGCGACAGCATCAGGGCGGCGAAGGCGCTCCAGTCGGCCGTGGACAGGTCGACGACCGGCAGGCCCTCGGCCCGCGCGGCCTCGCGGCTGGCTTCCTTCTCGTCCCACAGGGCGACCTTGGCGCCGCCGGCGATCAGGGCGCGCGCGGCCGTCAGGCCGGTGCGGCCGAGGCCAAACACCGCCACCGTCTTGTCTTCGAACCCACGGACCGGGATCATCGCGCGCCCTCCCCCTTACCGTAGCTTCAGCGTGGCGAGGCCGACGAACGACAGCATCATGGCGACGATCCAGAAACGGACGACGACGGTGCTCTCGGCCCAGCCCAGCTTTTCGAAATGGTGATGGATCGGCGCCATCAGGAAGATGCGCTTGCCGGTCTTCTTGAAGTAGGCGACCTGGATCATCACGCTCAGCGCCTCGGCCACGAACAGGCCGCCGACGATGCCGAGAACCAGCTCGTGCTTGGCGCAGACGGCGATCGAGCCCAGCGCGCCGCCCAGGGCCAGCGAGCCGGTGTCGCCCATGAAGATCTTGGCGGGGGGCGCGTTATACCAGAGGAAGCCCATGCCGCCGCCGATGATGGCGCCGCACAGCACCGCCAGCTCGCCGACGCTCGGCACGAAGTGCAGGTTCAGATAGTCGGCGAACTTGTAGTTGCCGACGAGGTAGGCGATCAGGCCGAAGGTCGAGGCGGCGAACATCACCGGCACGATGGCCAGGCCGTCCAGGCCGTCGGTCAGGTTCACGGCGTTCGAGAAGCCGGCGATCGTGATGGCGGCGAAGGCCACGTAGAACCAGCCGAGATTGATCACCAGGTTCTTGAGGATCGGGAACACCACCGAGGTCTCGAGCCCCGGCGTCATCTGCGACTTAGGGGCGAAGACGATCAGGGCCACGGCGGCGATGATCGAGACGATGAACTGGGCGACCAGCTTCTGGCCGCTGGAAAGGCCGGCGGTCGTCTGCTTGGTGACCTTGGCGTAGTCGTCCATGAAGCCCAGCAAGCCAAAGGCCGCCGTGATGCCCAGCACCACCCAGACGTGGACGTTGCGCAGGTCGGCGAACAGCAGCGAGCCGACGAACAGGCCGGCCAGGATCATGAAGCCGCCCATGGTGGGCGTGCCGGACTTTTCGAGCACGTGGCGCTCGATGCCGTCGGTGCGGATCGGCTGGCCCTTGCCCTGCTTGGCCTTCATCCAGCGGATGAAGCGCGAGCCCATGGCCACGGCCACGATATAGGCCGTCAGCATCGACATGCCGGTGCGGAAGGTCAGGTACTTCAGCAGGTTCAGGACCGGAACGTGCTCGTGACCGCCCCGCGAGAGCCATTCGTAGAGGAAATACAGCATCAGACTTGTTCCCGCCGGCCGAGCGCGGACAGGGCGGCGGCGATAGCGCCGGCCCGAGATCCGTTCGACCCCTTCACCATCACCACGTCGTTCGGCTCTACGGCCGCTACGATCTTTTCCGCCAACTCGGGCGCGGCGTCCGCATAGCCGCCGCGGCGCATCTCTGGAAGCGCGTTCCACAGCGACATCATTAACGGCCCTGCGCAGAACACCAGATCGATGTCAGCCTGGGCGATCGGCTCCGCCAGCTGCGCGTGGAAGCGCGGGCTGTCGGGGCCCAGCTCCAGCATGTCGGTCAGGGCGACGATGCGGCGGCCCTTAACCTTGCGCGCGCCCAGCGTCGCCAGGGCGGCCTGCATCGACACCGGATTGGCGTTGTAGCTCTCGTCGACCAGGGTGAACGCGCCGCCCTCGACGGCCACCGTCTGCTCGGCCCCGCGGCCCTCGATCGGCGCGAACTCGGCCAGAGCGGCCAGGGCCGTGGCGCGATCGACGCCGAGCGCCTCCAGCATCAGCAGCACGCACAGGCTGTTGGGCCCCCAGTGCACGCCGGTCTGGCGGATCGGGAAGGAAACGGCCTCGCCGTCCAACTCGGCGACGACGGTCGCGCCGGCGCCCTCGACCACGAAGTCCAGGAGGCGCGCGCTGGTCCCGTCGCGGCCGAAGCTGCGCACGGCGGCGCCGACCTTTTCGGCCTGCGCCTTCAGCAGGTCGAACCACTGATTGTCGGCGTTCAGCACGGCGACGCCGCCGGGCTCCAGCCCGTCGAAGATCTCGGCCTTTGCCTTGGCCACGCCGATCTCGCCCTCGGCGAAGTTCTCCAGGTGCACCGGACCGACCGTGGTGATCGCCACCGCGTGCGGGCGGATGAACTTCGACAGCGGAGTGATTTCGTCGGCGTGGTTCATGCCGACCTCGAACACCGCGCGCTCGGTGTCGCGCGGCATGCGGGCCAGCGTCAGGGGCACGCCGATGTGATTGTTGTACGACTTCACCGAGGCGTGGGCCTTGCCGGCGCGACGCAGGCCGGCCTCGACGGCGCGGGTGACGCTGGTCTTGCCGACCGAACCGGTGACGGCGCCGCGGCGGGCCTGCGGGGCGCGCTCGCGGGCGG
>NZ_QHJY01000093.1 GCF_003185805.1 Caulobacter sp. D5 | reverse complement strand
CTCACCAGCAACTTCCCCCTCAGTCGCTTCGCGACAGCTCCCCCTTCAGGGGGAGCATCTGGAGCCGCACTTGAGCCCTTCCAATTCCCATGCCTACAGTAGGATAACGTCGTTCTCGAAGCGGCGAGGTCCGAGGGAGGACGCCATGAACGCCTTGACCCCGATCGCCGCCGGGAGTGAGCCCGACTATGCCGGCCTGACCGTCACCCCCGCCGGGCCGGTGCTGGGCGCCGAGATCGCCGGGCTCGATCTGACCCAGCCCCTGGAGCCGGAGATCGTCGCGGCCATCCGCGCGGCCCTGCTGCGCCACAAGGTGGTGTTCTTCCGCGACCAGGACATCAGCCACGAGGACCACGTCCGCTTCGGCCGCTATTTCGGCGATCTGGAGGGCCATCCGGTCACCGCCCACGTGCCGGGCTTTCCCGAGATCCTGCATATCGAGGCGGCCGACGGCATGAAGCTGCGCGAGGCCATCGTCCCGATCGTGCGGGCGGCCAACAAGTGGCACACCGACGTCACCTTCCGGCCCGCGCCGTCGATGGGCGGGGTGCTGCGCGCCCGCACCCTGCCGCCGTCGGGCGGCGACACCCTGTTCGCCGACACCGCCGCCATCTATGCCGACCTGCCCCAGGCCCTGAAGGACAGGCTGGCGGGCCTGCAGGCCGAGCACGACATCCTGCAGAGCTACGGCTACCGCATCGACGAGGCCAAGCGGCAGGAACTGCGCGCGGCCTATCCGCCCCAGGTCCACCCGGTGGTGCGCACCCATCCCGAGACCGGGCAGCCGCATCTCTTCGTCAACAAGGTCTTCACGACGCGGATCCTCGGCCTGCCCGAGGACGAGGCCGCCGCCTTGCTGGCCGAACTGCTCGACCGGGTGAAGTCGCCCGAATACCAGGTCCGCTTCCGCTGGAGCCCGAACGCGATCGTCTTCTGGGACAACCGCGCCACCCAGCACTACGCCGTGCTCGACTACTGGCCGGTGGAGCGTGTCGTCGAGCGGGTGACGATCAAGGGTGACGTTCCATATTTCCAAGCCTGATCAGGGGCTTGAGACCATATCGTTGGATCGCGGGAAATACGCTTCGTAAGCAGTTCCGTTACTTTCAGCCAACGGAACGGCCCCGATGTCCCAGCCCCGTCAACTCAAGCTCGGTTTCATCCTGCACGGGGTCGGCCCCGGCTGGGGCGACTGGCGCCACCCGGACGCCCATCCCGGCGCCAGCACCGACTTTTCGTTCTACAAGCGTCAGGCCCAGGTGGCCGAGGCCGGCAAGTTCGACTTCCTGTTCGTCGCCGACAGCGTCTACATCACCGAGAAGTCCAGCCCGCACTATCTCAACCGCTTCGAGCCGCTGACCATCCTGTCGGCCCTGGCCGGGGCCACCAGCAACATCGGCCTCGTGGGCACCCTGACGGTCAGCTACAGCGAGCCGTTCAACGTCGCCCGCCAGTTCTCCTCGCTCGACCACATCAGCGGCGGCCGCGCCGGCTGGAACGTCGTCACCTCCTGGCTCGAGGGCAGCGCCGCCAACTACAGTCGCGAGAAGCACTACGCCCACGACGTCCGCTACCGCCTGGCCGGCGAATATCTCGACGTCGTCCAGGGCCTGTGGGACAGCTGGGAGGACGACGCCCTGACCTTCGACAAGGCCGGCGGCGAGTTCTTCGACCCTGCGAAGCTCCATACCCTCGATCACAAGGGCGAGTTCTTCTCGGTGAAGGGGCCGCTGAACATCAGCCGCTCGCCCCAGGGCCAGCCGGTGATCTTCCAGGCCGGCGCCTCGGAGGACGGCAAGGCCTTCGCCGCCAGGCGCGCCGACGCCATCTTCGTCTCGCACGAGGACCTCGACGCCGCCCAGGCCTACTACAAGGACATCAAGGCCCGCGCCGCCGGCTACGGCCGTGATCCGGACCAACTGCACGTCCTGCCCGCCGCCCGCCCGGTGGTCGGCAGGACGGCGGAGGAAGCCGAGGCGCTCTACAAGGAACTGACCGAACTCGTTTCGCTCGACAACGCCCTGTCCATGCTGGCCCGGCCGTTCAACGAGTACGACTTCAGCCAGCACGATCCCGACGGCCCGTTCCCGCTGGAGGCCGCCGAATTCGGCGCCAATTCCAACCAGAGCGCCGTCAACCGCATCGTCGCCGCCGTGAAGGCCGAGAACCTCACCCTGCGCGAGACGGCCCTGCGCTTCGCCACCCCGCGCGGCCACTTCGTCGGCGCGCCCGAACAGGTCGCCGACAGCCTGCAGGCCTGGTTCGAAAGCCGCGCCTCCGACGGCTTCGTGCTGTTCGAAAGCCTGCCGGGCCAGTTGGAGGCCTTCGTCGAACTGGTGGTGCCGATCCTCCAGGCGCGCGGCCTGTTCCGCACCGACTACGAGGGGACCACGTTCCGCGAGAGCCTGGGCATCGACATCCCCGCCAACCGCTACGCCGCGACCCTCGCCGCCGCCGAATAGGCGGCGCCGAGGTCGGGACCTGGGCCGCCGCGCAGCGATGCGCGGCGGCCCTTAGCGTCTCAGGGCGTGACCGTCAGCACGCCGTCCACATAGGTGATGGCGTAGTTCGACAGGCCCGCGCCCGCCGCGCCGCTGGCGACGATGGCGTAGTCGCCGGCCGCGGCTTCGGCCGGCGCGCCGTCCGAGGCCAGGGCCACGGTCGTGACGCTGTCGCCATTGACCAGGCCCGAGACGCCGTAGCCGTCGAGGACGGCCGTTTCACCATAGGCCTTGGCGGCGTCCGAGGCCGTGATGGTCAGGGTCGCCGGAACCACGGTCAGCTTGCCGTCGACATAGGTCACCACATAGTTCGACAGGCCCGCGCCTGTCGCTCCGCCGGCCGTGATGGCGTAGTCGCCCACCGACGCTGTGGCGACCGAGCCGTCCGAGGCCAGGCTCACCGCCTCGACCGTGTCGCCGTTGACCAGGCCCGAGACGCTGTAGCCGTCGAGCACGGCGGTCTCGCCATAGGTCTTGGCGGCGTCCGAGGCCGTGATGGTCAGGCTGGCCGGAACCACCGTCAGGGTCCCGTCCACATAGGTCACGACGTAGTTCGACAGTCCCGAGCCCGCCGCCTCGCTGGCGGCGACGGCGTAGTCGCCGACCGAAGCCGTGGCGGGCGCGCCGTCGGAGGCCAGGACCACCGACGAGACGCTGTCGCCATTGACCAGGCCGGTGGCGGTGTAGCTCAGGGTCGCGGTCGCGCCGTAGGTCTTGGTGACGTCTCCCGCCGTGATGGTCAGCGTCGCCGGAACCACGGTCAGGGTCCCGCCGACATAGGTCACGACGTAGTTCGACAGGCCCGAGCCGGTCGCGCCGCCGGCGGCGACGGCGTAGTCGCCGACCGAGGCGGTGACGGCCGCGCCGTCGGAGGCCAGGGCCACCGACGAGACGCTGTCGCTGTTGAGCAGGCCAGAGACGCTGTAGGTCAGGCTGGCCGTCTCGCCATAGGTCTTGGAGGCGTCGCTCGCCGTGATGGTCAGCGAAGCCGGAACCACGGTCAGGGCGCCGTTCACATAGGTCACCACATAGTTCGACAGGCCCGACCCGGTCGCGCCGCTGGCCGTGACGGCGTAGTCGCCCACCGAGGCGGTGGCGGCCGAACCGTTCGAGGCCAGGGTCACCGACGAGACGCTGTCGCTGTTGACCAGGCCGGAGACGCTGTAGGCGTCCAGCGTGGCGGTCTCACCGTAGGTCTTGGAGGCGTTCGAGGCCGTGATCGTCAGGCTGGCCGGAACCACGGTCAGCTTGCCGTTCACATAGGTCACGACATAGTTCGACAGGCCCGAGCCGGTCGCCGCGCTTGCGGTGACGGCGTAGTCGCCGACCAGGGCCGTGGCGGCAGAGCCGTCCGAGGCCACGCTCACCGTCGAGACGGTGTCGCCATTGACCAGGCCCGAGACGCTGTAGCCGTCGACCACGGTCGTCTGGCCATAGGTCTTGGAGGCGCTGGAGGCCGTGATCGTCAGAGCGGCCGGATCGACGCTCAGGGTTCCGTCGGCATAGGTGATCACGTAGTTCGACAGGCCCGTGCCGGTCGCCCCGCCGGCCGTGATGGCATAGTCGCCGACGCTCGCCGTGGACGCCGTCCCGTCCGAGGCCAGGGCCAGGGTCGCGATGGAGTCGCGGGCGGCAAGGCCCGTGGCCGTATAGGTCAGGCTGGCGGTCTGGCCGTAGGTCTTGCTCAGGCTGTTGGCCGCGATCGTCAGCGAGGCCGGCGTGATCGTCAGGGTCGTGTCGGCTCCGTAGATGATGTCGTAGCCCTGCTGGCTCGAATAGAGGCCGGTGATGCCGGTCGTGTAGGTCCCGACGTCCAGCGCCGAGGCGCCGGCGCTTGTCGGCCGGGCCGTGCCGAGCACGACCGCGCCGTCGATCGAGGTGGTGTAGTCGATCGTGGTGTCGAGCAGGCCGTTATAGACCTTGGTGGTGGCGACCGGGGTGACGGTCAGGGTCTTGAGGAAGCTGCGCAGCAGCGGCGTGGTGTAGCCTTCGTAGATCCGCCAGGTGCTGCTGGTGCCGCCGCTGGCGTCGAGGCTCCAGCCGACGGCGGTGAAGGTCGAGGCCGTCATCAGCTCGGCCAGGGTCTTGCCATAGACGTTGGCGTAGCGGGCGGCGGCCGTGTTGGTCCCGCCGACCGCCTTGAGCGTCGGGTTCGCCGTCGTGTTCCAGAAGCTGTAATAGGCGTAGCTGTCGAGGTTGCCGATCAGGCCGCCGGCGCCGGTGCTGCTGGAGCTCGTCACCTTGCCCAGCGAGTAGGAATAGTAGACCCGCCCGCCGGTCGAACCGACCAGGCCGCCGGCCGAGCCGGCGCTGGTGACGTCGCCGGTGGCGTAGGCGTTGGTGATGGAGTTGCTGGTGTAGCCGATGAGGCCGCCGGTGGCGCCGCCCGTGGAGACCACGTCGCCGGTGGCGTAGGACGTGGCCACGGTGCCGGTCGAATAGCCGATGAGGCCGCCGCCGTAGCTGCCCGCGACGGTGACGTCGCCCGTGGCGTACACGCCGCTGACGTTGGCGCTGTTCCAGCCGAGCAGGCCGCCGCCCTGCGTGCCGCTCGCCACCACGTCGCCCGTGGCGTAGGAGCTGATCACCGACGAGGAGTTGTAGCCGACCAGGCCGCCGACATAGCTGGCGCCGGACGTGTAGCTCGACGAGTGCGAGCCGGTGATCGTGCCGGCGTTGGCCCCCACCAGGCCGCCCACGTAGTTGCCGCCCGAGACGTCGCCGCTCGACGAGGAGTCGATGATCACGCCGGCCGCGGCGTTGAAGCCGACCAGCCCGCCCGCGCGGGCCAGGCCGTAGATCGTGGCCGAGCTGCTGGAATACTGGATGGTGCCGGAATTGGTGCCGGCGAAGCCGCCGTCGTAGTTGCTGCTGCCGTAGACGGTGCCGGCGGCCGTGGAATAGCTGATCGTGCCGCTGTTGGTGCCGACGAAGCCGCCGGTGTTGGTGGTGTTCGTGGTGTTGCTGTTGGCGTAGCTGTACGAGATCACGCCGGCGTTGACCCCGGCGAAGCCGCCGACGCTGCCGCCGGTGCTGGTCACCGTGGCCTCGGCCCAGGAGTAGCTTACGTTGCCGCTTTGACGGCCGATCAGACCGCCCAGGCCGCCGCCGCCCGTGACCAGGCCGTTCGCCCAGCTGTAGGTGACCGCGGCGCTGTTCCAGCCGATCAGGCCGCCGCCGTAGGTGTAGGCGGTGACCGTCGCCGACGAACCGGCGTTGGTCACGGTTCCGGCGGCGTTGCCGATGAGGCCGCCGATATACTGGTTGCCCGAGACGTTGCCCGTGACCGTGACGTTGCTGACCGTGCCGCCCGAATAGCCGGCCAGGCCGCCGACATAGTAGTCGCCGGTGACCGACACGTTGATCAGGTCGAGGTCACGAAACACGCTGGTGCTGCTGCCGTAGGCGAACAGGCCCGAATAATCGAGGGTGCTGTCGGTGTTCGTGACGTTGCTGACCGAGTGGCCGAGACCCGCCAGGGTGCCGTTGAACTTGCCCGAGCCGGACGTGCCGATCGGATCCCAGTTGATGCCGGCCGCATCGATGTCCTCGGCCAGGGCGTAGTAGCCCGAGGTGCCGAGCGCCATCAGCGCGGCGGCCGTGTGGATTAGGGTGTAGCTGGTCCCATTGATCTTCAGGCTGGCCGAGGTCCCGGCCAGGGTGACGCTGGCGCCGTCGGCCACCGAGTAGTCGCCGCCGTAGGTCAGGACCAGGCCGGAGGTGGTCCCGGTGGCGGTGATGTCGGCGTTGAAGGCGATGTTGCGCACCGCGGTCAGGGTCAGGATCGTGCTGGCGGTCCAGCTCACCGCGTCGTTGACGAAGAGGTCGCCCGAGCCTTCGGTCGCGCCGGCCGTGCTGGCGATGGTGACGTTGGTCGTCGCCAGCTGGGCCGACAGGGCCGCGCCGGTGATGTCGCCGCCGCTGGCTGCGATGGTGAAGTCGGTCGGGTCGATCAGCCACGAGCCCGTCGTTCCATCGGCCGCCAGGGTGGTGACCGTCGCGTCGTCGGCCACGCTCACGGTCGCCGCCGAGGTCTCGATGAAGCCGCCGTCGCCGCCGTCCGGCGCCGAGGCGTCGAGCACGCCGCCGACCTGCACCGTGCCGGTGTCGGCGTCGGCCAGCAGCAGGATGCGGCCTTCGCGCTCGCCGATGGTGCGGGCGCGCACGGTACCGGTGTTGGACACCACCGACGAGACGGCCTCGCCGGCCGCCTGGGCCGTCATCACCACCTGGCCGCCGTCGGCGATGATCATGCCGCCGTTGCTGACCAGGGTGGAGACGGTGGCCGGATCGACCTCGACCGACAGCAGGCCGTCGGCGCCGGCGTTCAGGCGCACCGACTGGCCGGCCGCCAGCACCGCGTTTCCGCCCGTCGTCGTGATCGCGCCGGTGTTCACCACGCTTGCGCCGATCAGGGCCACGCCGCCCGCGCCGGCGTTGATGGTCCCCGCGTTGGTCACCGAGCCCGTGGCGCCGTCCAGCGTGAAGACGGTCGAGCTGGCGTTGAAGTCGTCATCGTCGATGTCGGCGGTTGTGGCGATCAGGCCGCCGACGTTCACCTGGGCGTTGGAGCCGAACAGGATGCCGTTGGGATTGACCAGATAGACCGAGCCGTTGGCGGTCAGCGCGCCGTCGATGGTGCTGGCCCCGGCCCCGATCACGCGGTTCAGCGTCACCGAGCTGGTCGACGGCTGCAGGAAGGTCACCGAAGCCTGCGCGCCGATGTCGAAGCTGTTCCAGTTGATGATCGCCCGGTCGGTGCTCTGGTTGACCGTCAAGGCCGCGGCGCTGGCGTCGATCGTCGCCGAGCCGGACGTCACCACCCCGCCTGTCGGCAAGCTGGCGGCGTCGAGCGCGAACGCCGACGTTCCGGCGAACAGGGCCATCAGGCCCAGCGTCATGCCGACGCGGTTTCTCGTGCGGACGAAACCCGTCGATCGGGTTTGCTTCGTGCCCATGTGATCAGCCCCCTTAGCTGAAGTTGGTCGTCAGAAAGTTCTGGAGAGCGACAGCCACGCCCGCGCGGCGCGGCGGCTGCCGTCCTGGTTCACGCCCGGCGCGGTCTGGCCCGGATTGGGGCCGAGCGGCGCCGCGGCCACGAGGCTGAGATTGAGGCCGCCCGGCGCGTTCCAGGTCGCGCCCAGGCCGGCGCCCGCCAGCGTGTAGGCGTTCGACTGCCCCGAGGCGTTCCAGCCGTCCCAGGGCTTGCGGTGCTGACGCACCCAGCCGCCGTCCACGAAGCCGTAGAGATCGATGCGCGAGGCCCAGGGCCCGCCGACGGGTCGGTGCAGTTCCAGGTTGGCGACCGCCGCCTCGTCGCCGGCGCCCTCGATCACCGGATAGGCGCGGACATTGGTCGGTCCGCCCAGCGAGGCCTGTTCGGCCGTGTCGAGGTTCCCGGTCGTGGCCTGGCCGAACAGACGGCCGCGCAGATAGAGCGATCGCGCCAGGCGCTGGGCGCGGCTGATCTCGAAGACGAGCTTGCCGTAGTCGCCCGCAGCCCGCGCCGTCAGCGCGTCCTGCTCGGCGTCGTCCGGCTGGTCCGACAGGTCCAGTCGCCCGCCCGCCAGGCGAAGCTGGAAGCTGGTGTGGCCGCCGCCGGCCAACTGGTCGGTGCGTTCGCCCCAGACTTCCAGCGCGCCGCCGACCAGGCGCTTGCGCCGAAGCGGGGTGTCGAGCACGTCGTCGGCGTAGCGCTGGCGCGAGGCGCTCAGGCGGACCGAGAGGTCGCCGCGCGACGCGCGCACCAGCGGATAGGTCAGGCCCGCTTCGACGACGCCGGCCTGGCCCTCGGATTCCAGCGCGGCGAAGTCGTGGCCCAGCCGGTAGCGCAGGGTGCTGAGGCCGAGGTCGGCCGACAGGCCGTCCGCGCCGATCGGCGCCCGATAGACCGCCTTGCCGTAGACGAGCCGCGCAGAGTTCTGGCCGATCAGTTGCAGGCGGTCGCCACGCCCGCTGAAATTGGCCAGGGACGCGGTGGCGAAGGCCTGGCCGACGCCGGTGGCGATCGAGCCCTGGTTGTTGACTCCGACCACGCCGCTGAAGAACGGCTCGTCCGTGATCGTCAGGTCCAGATCGCTGCGTCCGCGACCCTCGCCGGACTTCAGCACGCCCCGGATCGAAACCCCGGCCAGGTCGTCGGCCAGCAACAGGCCGCGCTCTAGGTCGGCGGCGGAGTAGGGCGCGCCTTCCTTCAGCCGAGCGGTCGCGATCTTGCGGACATAGTCGGCGTCGATGTTCGCCGGCGCGCCGGGCAAGACCGTGGTCTGGCCCATGACGCCTTCGATCACCTCAATGCGCACCACGCCGTCCGTGACGTCCTGGGGCGGAACCGTCGCGCGGGCGAAGAAGCCGCGACGCGCGTATTCCCGGCTGACGATCTGGGCCGCGAGCTCGAGGTCGGAGAAGTGCAGGGCGCCCGCCCGCTTGGCCAGCAGAGCTTCCAGCCGCGCCGTCGGCACGAGCGTCGCCCCCTCGACCACGAAGCGACGAACCTGGACGACCGGGCCGGTCTTGGCCCGAGGCGCGACTGGGGTCGCGGCCGGCGGGGCCTCTTCCGGCGGGCGAGCGGCGCTTTCCGCGTTGCGGCTCAGCGCGCCAGCGTCGACCGATTGCGCCAGGCAGGTTGCTGTTGTTGAACTGAATGCAAGTGAAAGTGCGATGGTGGCAAATGAACTACAGGAAAAGTATCGATTTGTTGCCATTTAATTCAATAATGCACGGATGAACATGATGTGCACTATTGGTATTTGCGGGGTTAGATTCTCGCAATAGTGGAAAACAACTTAATGTGGAAATTGACCGCCAGGTGACGGGAGGGGCCTGGCGCCCCTCCCGTTGGCCGGTCAGAAGCGCCAGCCGATCTCGACGCCGAAGGTGCGCGGCGGCTCGAAGGTGCCCAGCACCGGCGTGGTCAGCAGCGGATTGCTGGTCACGGCCGTGGCTATCAGGGTCTCGTCGGTGAGGTTGCGGCCGTAGGCCGTCACCGTCCAGGCGCCGGCCGGATGGGTCCAGGTGACGAAGGCGTTCAGCTTGTTGTTGGCGTCCTGCGAGAGGACGTCGCGGTTGAACTGGTTGAAATAGACCTTGCCGACCCAGATCGACTCCGCCCGGAAGGTCCAGTCGCCGAGGCCCGTCGGCAGACCGTATTGCACCGCCAGGGTCGCCGAATAGGGCGGGGCCTGGGCGATGCGGTTGCCCGACAGGTCAAGCACGCCGAGATAGCTGCGCGACGGGTCCGAGGTCTGGAACTGCGTATATTCCGAATGCAGCAGCGCGCCGTTCAGGTCGATGCGCAGGTTCTGCGTCGCCAGCAGGCTCGACTCCAGCTCGATCCCGCGGATCTCGGCCTTGGCCGCGTTCTCGAAGAAGGTGCCGGTGGCCAGCACCTTCTGAACCTGCAGGTTGCTGTAGTCGTAGAAGAAGGCCGACAGGTTGGTGCGCAGGCGGCGGTCGAACCACTCGGCCTTCAGGCCCGCCTCGTAGTCCTTGAGTTTCTCGGGCTGGTAGGGGCTGGCGACGCTGCCCACCGAATAGCCGCCGCCCTTGAAGCCCTCGGCATAGGTCGCATAGGCCTTCACGTCCGGGGTGAAGCCGTATTCCAGCGTCACCCGCGGCGTCAGCGACGACCACGAATTGCGTTGCAGCTTGGTCGGGGTCGGGAACTGGTTGGGCGGCAGGCCCGGATAGTCCGTGGCCAGATTGACCACCGAATATTCGTCCAGCGCCTTCCTGTCCTTGCTCCAGCGAAGGCCGACGATCAGCGCCAGCCTGTCGGTCGCCCGCCAGGTCGCCTGGCCGAAGGCGGCGTATGAGGTGGTCTTCTGGAGCCCGCCGAAGGCTGCGCCGATCGCCGGCGTCATCGCCCCGCCGACCAGGGCCCGCGACATCGGCGAGAAGCCGTTCACGCCGTTGATGTCTTCCGAGAAGTAGTAGGCTCCGACCAGCCAGTCGAACCGCTCGCTCTTGCCCGACAGCCGCAGCTCCTGGCTGAACTGGCTGGAGATCTCGCGGTTGTAGAGGTTGGCCAGCAGCAGGGTGGTGTTGTCGGCGTCGCTGAGGAACTGGGTCTTGCTTTCGCGATATCCGGTCACCGACGACAGGGTCGCCGGGCCCAGCGTCCAGTCCAGCTGGTTGCCGAAGCCCCAGACCTTGCGGCGGTTGTGGGTGTCGGTGTCGTTGTTGGTGTCGCGGGCGTTGGGCGCCGTCGTCCCGCCCAGGCGGAAGGCGAGGGGGGCCAGCGTCGGATTGCCCTGGGCCAGGTAGTGGTAGTGATAGTTGGCGTCGTCGGCCGTGTAGTAGTCGAGCGAGGCGACGTTCCTGAAGTCGTCGCTGGGTTCGATCAGCAGCTTCACCCGCGCCGCGGCGGTGTGCTCGTCGTCGACGTCGTTGCCGGTGTGGATGTTGCGGCCGTAGCCGTCGCGATCGACCTTCTGCACGGCCAGCCGCAGGCTGACGGCGTCGCTCAGCGGCGCGCTGACCGCGCCCTCGGCCCGCACCAGGTTGTAGTTGCCCAGCGCGACGCGGGCGTAGCCGCCGAAGTCCTTCTCCGGGTCCTGGGTGATGACGTTCACCGCCCCGCCGGTGGCGTTGCGGCCGTAGAGCGTGCCCTGGGGTCCGCGCACCACCTCCACCCGCGCCACGTCGAAGAAGGTGCCCAGGGCGATGGTCGGACGGCTGAGATAGACCCCGTCCAGGTGATAGGCGACGCGCCCCTCGCTGCCCGGCGTGGTGGTGTCCAGGCCTACGCCCCGGATGGCGATGCGGGCGATGCCGACCGCCCGGCCGAAACTGACGTTGGGGATCGACGAGGCCAGGGCCTCGATGCTGTTGATCTGGCGCTTTTGCAGGTCCGCCGCGCCGATGGCCGACACCGCCAGCGGCGCGTCCTGGATGGCGACCTCAGAGCGTTCGGCCGTGACGATGATGTCGTCCAGCTGGACGGGCTGTTCGTCGGCGGCGGACGGCTTGGCGGTCTGGGCCATCAGCGGACTGGCCGACATGAGGGCGAGGGCGGTCGTCGAGGCGAGCAGCAGCGCTCGCCCCTGGCCGGTGCAGGGTCGCATTTCGATTGTTCCTCCCGATGGCGCCGTCGATCCGGCGCTCCTTGGGCTTCGTTCCAGTTCGCCCGAGGGGCGGCATGGCGAGCCTGCGGCGACGCTAACTCGACGCACGCCGTTCTGTGAAAGCCGTAGGGAGAATACCTGCTATCGGCGGGGCCAAACGAAGACGGCGGCGGCCCCGTCAGGGACCGCCGCCGCCAGTCGTCATGCCTGAAAAGCGATCAGGGCTTCAGGGCCAGGCGATAGGTCGCCATGCCTTCCTCGAAGATGTAGCCGTCGATGGTCTCGACCCACCAGACGAGGTCAACCATCGGCTTGCCGTCCTTGACGTACTTGCCGACCACTTCCGACTTCACGATCGCCACGTCCTGGGTCAGGCCGTGGGTGTTGACGTAACGGCCCTTCATCGACGGCACTCGGTCGAGGAAGTGCTCGGCCAGGGGATCGGAGGGGACGGGATCGCCGACATCGGCCATGCCGCGCGGGTCCATGATGGTCCAGCGGATGTTCTCCAGCCACGCCCGGTCGCCGGCCCAGTTGGTCAGCGCCCGGATGGCCAGGTCCCGGCCCAGATAGTTGACCAGCGGCGCGCGCTTGGCGCCTTCCTTGTGGATGTTGGTGGTGTCGATGCCGCCGTCCAGCGTCGGCGCGCCGGGGATCACCGGGCTCGGTGGCGGAACAGGCACGTAGTCGGCGCGGTTGGGCAGGCGCCAGATGCCGTCCTTCTCACCGCGGATCAGGCCCTTGGCCAGCTTGGGATCCATGATCTCGCGCTTGAGGGTGCGGCTGCCGCCGGCGCCCATGCCCCACGGCGGGATCGGCGCGACCGACACCTCGATCGGCCCGTCCAGCGTCCAGGCCGGCTTGTCGCCCACCTTGACGTCGTCCCAGTACAGCGGCTCGGCGCCGCGCCGGGTCTCCTTGGACCAGACGTCCTTGATGAACGCCCAGTCCTGGTCGGTATAGACGTGGGCCGGCCGCCTGAACCAGTCCGGAGCCTGCCAGATAACCGGGAACGAGCGGTCCTTTGGCTCCTTGCCGGGCTTGGCCACCTTCACGTTCTCGGTGACGCGGAAGATCACGTCGCTGACCTTGACGCCCTTCTGGTTGAAGACCTCGCCCTTGGTCTGGATGACGATGTTGCGGGTGATCGAGCCCTGCGGCGGCGTCAGGTCCAGCACCGTCCGCTCGTTCATCACGAGATACAGCGTGTCGCCCGGATAGATCGGGGCCAGGTTGGTGACGCTGTGGTTCAGCTCGCTGACCAGCAGCTTGTCGCGCGCGCCGGGCGGCCACGGCGCCATGTAGCTGTCGTCGTGCGCGCCGAAGGTCGGATAGGCCAGGATGTCCTCGTAGCCCAGCGAGCGCGCATAGGTCGCGTCGTTGCGCAGCGGGCTGTCGGGGTCGTACTTCTTGGCGTTGTAGCGGACCCAGTCCTCGGTGACCTTGATCACGGGGCCCAGGCCCGGCGTGTCCTTGGGCAGGGTTCCGGCGACCAGCGCCTTGACGTCGATCGGGCCGCGATCCTTCAGGGCCTGGTTGTCGGCGAAATACTTGGCGACCAGCGGGGCTTCGCGGTCGGTATAGACCCCCGGATGCAGCAGCCGGTAGTCGTCGGCGGTGAGCTGCGCGGCGGGCGGCGCGTCGACCCTCGCCAGCGCCGCGACGGGCGCCGTCGAGATCGCCAGCAGGGCCGCCCCGGCCAGCAGAACATGGGTCAATGCACGCGGAACGCGGGCGAGCGAAGCGGAAGCCATCCTGGTGTTTCCCCTCTTGTCGTTGTCAGGCTGGAGCGAACCTGCGCGAAGGGCATGGGCGCGGGCAAAGCCATTTGGCCGATAGCTCGCCGCCGCGCGGCTGATCGATGTTACGGCGCGGCAAAGGGTATCGGTCGCGCCGATAGCTGAAATCCGTTCTTTCGATTTGGGCGATGGAGGGGGTATCGATAGCGTCGATACCAAAGCTGGCGACAGACCGGCTTAGGGAGGAACATCATATGGCGCAGTTCATCTGGCGCGCCCTGGCCATGCTGGCCGCGCCCGTTCCCGCGACGGACACAGCGTCCGTATCCGCGATGATCTATCCGATCGCCTACGACCACTGGTTCGTGCCGGTGCGCTTCAGTCCCGAAGCCAGCGAAGACGAGGCGGCCTGATGCGTTTCGAACGGCTCGACCTCAACCTCCTCGTGGCCCTGGACGCCCTGCTGGACGAGCGCAACGTTTCGGCCGCCGCCGAGCGCCTGTGCCTGTCCCAATCGGCGATGAGCGGCGCGCTGGGACGCCTTCGCGACTTCTTCGGCGACGAACTGCTGGTCAACACCGGTCGCAAGATGGTGCTCACCCCGCGCGGCGAGGCCCTGGCCGAACCGGTGCGCGGCGTGCTGCTGCAGATCAAGTCGACCATCACCACCAAGCCGAGCTTCGATCCGGCCACCTCCGACCGCAAGTTCACCGTCACGGCTTCCGACTACGCCCTGGCGGTGATGCTGTCGGGCGCCCTGCAGGCGATCTCGCAGCAGGCGCCGGACATCACCGTCGAGCTCGTCCAGCTCGACGACCGGCCCGGAGAACACCTGGAGCGTCGCGAGATCGATCTCCTGATCACCCTCGACCATGCGCTGAGCGAGAACCACCCCAAGAGCCGGTTCTTCGAGGACGACTACGTGGTCGTCGCCTGGAGCGGCAACACCGAGATCAAGGAAAAGCTCGACCGCACGCTCTACTTCGGGCTCGGCCACGTCTCGGTGCAGTTCGGCAAGGCCCGCCTGCCGGCCTTCGAGGAATACTTCCTCCAGACCCAGCAGGTGCGTCGCCGGATCGAGATCGTCGCGCCCTCGTTCACCGCCGTGCCCGGCCTGGTGGTCGGCACCAACCGCATCGCCACGGTACAGCGACGCCTGGCCGAGCAGGCCGCCAAGCACCTGCCGCTGGTGATCCACGAGTCGCCGGTCGACATCCCGCCCATCCGCCAGTCGATCCAGTGGCATCGCTCCAGCAGCCAGGACCTGGCCCTGCGCTGGCTGATCGAGCAGCTCAAGCGTCACGCCGGCCATCCCTCGCTGGAGCGTCCCGCCCTGGCGCTGGCCGAGGACGAGATCGCCGGCGCCTGAGGGCGCGCCGCGCCGATAGGACCTATCCACACAAACGCCGAGCCGTCCGCAACGGCGCGCCTATGCTCGCGCCGTCCGCGGCCTTGCGCCCAAGCTTCAGGAGTTCGCCTTGCGTCCCGACAACCCCCTTCGCGACTGGCGCGTCGACCGCGCCGCCATCGGCTTCGTCGGCAAGGACCTGCAACGGCCCGAATGCATCCTGGCCGAGCGCGACGGGACCCTGTGGTCGGCCGACGCCCGGGGCGGGGTGGTGCGCATCGATCCCGACGGCGCCCAGACCATCGTCTCCCAGGCGCAGCCCGAGGAACTGGGCGGCGGCTCGTTCGAGGATCGGTTCGTCAACACCCAGGGCTCGCTGCCCAACGGCCTGACCTTCGATAGCAACGGCGACTTCCTGATCGCCAACTTCGGGACCGACCGCCTGGAGCGCATGACCCGCGACGGCAAGAGCAGCGTCATCCTCGACAACATCGAGGGCCGGCCGCTGGGCAAGGCCAACTTCGTCACCCGCGACAGCAAGGGGCGTCTGTGGCTGACCGTGACGACGCAGATGGTGCCCTGGACCCGCCACGTCGAGACCATGAGCACCGACGGCTACATCGCCCTGATCGACGAGCGCGGCGTGCGCATTGTCGCCGACGGCCTGTGCGGCACCAACGAGCTGCGCTTCGATCCGAAGGAGGAGTGGCTCTACGTCGCCGAGACCACGGCGCGGAAGATCACCCGCTTCAAGGTCGAGGCCGACGGCGAGCTGAGCCATCGCGAGACCTTCGGCCCCAGCAATGTCGGCGGCTTCTGCGACGGGATCGCCTTCGACGCCTACGGCAATCTCTGGAGCACCCTGATCATGGCCGACCGCCTGATCGCCATCACGCCGGAGGGCGACCTCGTCACCCTGCTGGACGACGGCGATCCGGCCGGGACGGCGGCGCTCGACAAGGCCTGGGAGGAGGGGCGGGTGACGCCCGAGCTGATGGCCGGCGCGACCGGGACCCTGGCGCCCTGGATGGCCAGCCTGACCTTCGGCGGCCACGACCTGAAGACGGTCTATCTGGGCTCCCTGCGCGGCTCGACCATCCCGTTTTTCCGCAGCCCGGTCGCGGGCCAGCCGCTGATCTACTGGTGAGGGCGGCATGAGAGCGATCATCACCGGGGCCGGCGGCTTCGTCGGCCAGGAACTCGTCAGGCAGCTACGGGCCCAGGGCCGCTTCGACCGTCTCGTCCTGCTCGACGCGCGGCTGCCGCCCGGCCTCGCTGGACCGGACGCGGAGCTGGTCGAGGGCGATCTTGCCGATCCGTCCATCCGCGCGCGGGCGACGGGGCAGGGGGCGGACGTTCTCTTCCACCTGGCCGGGGTCATGGGCGGTACGGCCGAGCAGGATCCGGCTCTGTCGCGGCGGATCAATCTCGACGCCACGCTCGACCTGATCGACGCCGTCGCCGCCTACGGCAACGTCCCCCGCGTGGTCTTCACCAGCACCATCGCCGTGTTTGGCGCGCCCTTGCCCGACCATGTCGACGACGACACCCCGCTGTCGCCGGCCATGACCTACGGGGCCCACAAGCTGATGGTCGAGATCGCCCTGGCCGACCTCACCCGGCGCGGCGCGCTCGACGCCGTCAGCGTGCGCCTGCCCGGCATCCTCGCCCGCCCGCTCGGCCCCAGCGGCATGAAGTCGGCCTTCATGAGCGAGGTGTTCCACGCCCTGGCCGCCGGCAAGCCGTTCACGGTTCCGGTGTCCCGCGAGGCGACGATCTGGGCGATGTCGGTCGAGCGCTGCGCGGCCAACCTCGTCCACGCCGCCGGCCTGGACGGCGCGGTGATGCCGACCACCCGGGCTGTGACCCTGCCGGCCCTGCGCCTGGTGTTCGGCGAGATGGTCGACGCCATCGTCGCCCGCACCGGGGCCGATCCGGCGCTCGTGACCTATGTTCCCGACGCGCCCCTGGAGGCTCAGTTCGGCCGCCTGCCGCCGTTGACCGCCGCCGCTGCTCAGGCCGCCGGCTTCGCCCACGACGGCTCGACCGAGGCCTTCGTCGCCGCTGCCCTGCGCGGGATCGGCGCGCCATGAGCCCGATGGAGACCCGTGTTGCGATCCAGGCAGCCTTCGCGCCGTTGCCCGGCCAGGAGGCGCAAGTCGAGACCGTGCTGCGACGCATGGTCGGCTTCACCCGGGCCGAGCCGGGCTGCCGCCGCTACGACCTCTTCCGTACCGAGGCCGGCTTCCTGCTGCACGAGGTCTATGACGATCAGGCGGCCCTCGAGGCCCATCGGGCGGCCGGCTATTTCGCCGACTACCGGCGCGACATCGTCCCGCTGCTGGCCTGGCCGATCACCGTGACCGCCCTGGCGCCGCTCGACGCCGCGGCGGGAAACGCCGCCGTCGATGGGGTCTTCGGCGGCTGACGGCGGGGGCGATACCTGCCCACGATAAAGACGTTTTGCCGCCGGCTCCGGCGGGTCCTACCAGCATCGTCAACGGCTTGGCCGACCAAGAGAACTAGGACGAGGAACACGCCATGGCGAAGTGGTTGAAGAGCGGTGCGGACGCGGGCGTTGTGGCGGCGGCGGACCGT
>NZ_QHJY01000092.1 GCF_003185805.1 Caulobacter sp. D5 | reverse complement strand
GCGCCGCAGGCGTGGGAGGATGAGGGGTTAGGGACGGTTGACGGCGTGCCGGCACGATCTTGGGTAATACGGTGAGGGCGAAACCCCTCACCCTCCCACCGCTACGCGGCGGGCCCCTCCCTCTCCCTATGGGAGAGGTTTTCCAGGGTTATTCCGCCGGCGGCGGCGCCAGCTCCGGCAGGTCGAACTTCAGCCAGACGGCCTTGTCCTTCAGGGTCGACTTGACCCAGTCGGCGTGCACGGCGCGTTCGGCGTCGGTCGAGCGGAAGGGCAGGGGGCGCGGGCGGGCGCCGTAGCCGCCGGCGCGGGCGGCGCTGACGGCGTTGACCGCCACGGCGTGGGTCAGTTCGAGCGCGCGTTCCTTGCCGCCCTGCAGTTCGAGATAGACCTCGGCCAGCAGGTGGGAGTCGATCAGCGCCCCGTGCTTGTCGCGGCTGTCGAGGCTGATCTTGAAGCGTTTGCACAACGCGTCGAGCGAGTTGTACATGCCCGGGAAACGCTTCTTGGCCATGGCCAGGGTGTCGACCCAGCGCTCTTCCGGCAGCGGCGCGCGGCCGCACTTCTCCAGCTCGAAATTGACGAAGCTGCGGTCGAACGAGGCGTTGTGGGCCACGACGACGCTGTCGCCGACGAATTCCAGGAACTTGTCGGCGATCTCGTGGAACTTCGGCTTGCCGGTCAGGAAGGCGGCCGACAGGCCGTGCACCTTCTCGGCCTCGGCCGGCATGTCGCGCAGCGGGTCGCAATATTCGTGGAACGAGCGGCCGGTGGGCATGAAGTCCACCACCTCAATGCAGCCGATTTCGACCAGGCGGTCGCCCGTCTTCGGATCGAAGCCGGTGGTTTCGGTGTCGAGGATGATTTCCCGGGCCATGGCCTTTCAATGGGCCGGTTCGAGTCACGCATCAAGCGTGGGCGGAGGTTCTCAACAGGGTCAGGATGTCGCGCACCTGGTCCTCGGCGGCCTCCAGGCCCCGGCCCGTATCGATGACGAAGTCGGCGCGGGCGCGCTTTTCGGCGTCGGGCAGCTGGCGGGCCAGGATCGCCTCGAACTTCTCCGCGGTCATGCCGGGCCTGGCCAGCACCCGCTCGCGCTGGATATCGGCGGGCGCGCTGACGACCACCACCTTGTGGACGTTCTTCTGACCGCCGGTCTCGTAGAGCAGCGGCACGTCGAGCACGACGATGTCGTGGCCCTCATCCGCAGCCTTCTCGAAGAAGCCGATGCGATGAGCGCCGACCAGCGGATGGACGATGGCCTCCAGCTTCTCCAGCGCCTCGGGATCGCCGACGACCTGGGTGCTGAGCCGCGCGCGGTCGATCGCGCCGTCCACGACCACGCCCGGAAACGCCGCCTCGACGGGCCCGACAGCCGCGCCGCCGACGGAATAGAGCGCGTGCACGGCGGCGTCGGAATCGTAGACCGGCGCGCCCTGGGCCTCGAACATCTTGGCCGTGGTCGACTTGCCCATGCCGATGGAGCCGGTGAGGCCAAGGATGATCACGTCGCCGAAGCTCCCAGATGCGCCAGGGCGATGGCGCGCACGTCCACTTGCGCCGGCGGGGCCTGGCCGAAGAAGGCCTCGAACGACGGCACGGCCTGCAGCAGCAGCATCTCCAGCCCATCCACCGTGGCGCGCCCAGCCGCTTGCGCGCGTTGCAGGAACTCGGTGCGCAGCGGCTTGTAGACCATGTCCATCACCACGCAGCCCTGCGGCGTCAGCGAAAGATCGGCCGCCGGACCCTCGCCGCCGCCCAGGCCAAGCGAGGTGGCGTTGATCACCAGGCCGGCGTCAGCCAGCAGGGCGGGGAGGGCGTCCTCGCCGGCGGCCGTGACCTTGTCTCCCAACGCGTCGGCGACGGCCTGGGCCTTGGCGAGCGTGCGGTTGACGATCCGCACGGCGGGCGCGCCGGCCAGCAGCAGGGCGGCCGCCGCGCCGCGCGCCGCGCCGCCGGCCCCGAGGATCACGACGGGCGAAGCGGTCACGTCGAAGTCCGGCGCCTGGGCGGCGATCGCCCCCAGCAGGCCCGGGCCGTCGGTGTTGTCGGCGAAGATCGTGCCGTCGTCGCGGAACCGCAGCAGGTTGGCGGCGCCGGCCAGGCGGGCGAGATCACTGGCCTCGTCGGCGCAGGCCAGGGCCCGTTCCTTGAAGGGGATGGTGACGTTGAGCCCGCGGATCACCCCGCCGCGAAAGCCGTTCACGAAGGCCTCGAACCGGTCCTGGGCCGGACCCATCGGCACATAGGCGCCGTCGATCCCCGCGGCCGCCAGCCAGGCGTTGTGCAGGATCGGGCTCATCGAATGGATGATCGGCTGGCCGCAGACGCCGGCCACCAGGGCCGCGCCCGTGATCGCCTGCCCGTGTTGAGAACTCATGCCTGGAGGGCTCCGTGCAGGCGCAGGAAGTCGAGCAGGCCGGTCATCGGCAGCCCGAGGATGGTGAAATAGTCGCCGTCGACACGGTCGAACATCTGCAGGCCTTCGCCCTCCAGCATGTAGCAGCCCACTGATGAGAGGATCTGCTCGCCGTTGCGCTCCAGATAGCCGTCGAGCCAGGCGTCGCTGAACGGACGCACCGACAGCTTGGCGGTCTCGACCACGCGCCAGATCGGCCGGCCGTCGCGGGCGACGACGACGCCGGAATGCAGCTTGTGGACCTCGCCACGCAGCTCCAGCAGGCGGGCGCGGGCTTCCTCCACCGTGCCGACCTTGTCGAACAGCCGGCCTTTCAGCTCCAGGGTCTGGTCCGAGCCGATCACCAGGCCCGGCCGCTTGCCCGAAACCTTGACCGCCTTCATCTCGGCCAGGGCGTCGGCGACGTCGCGCGGGGAGACCTCCTCGGCCAGCAGGCCCGCCTTGGCGGCGTCTTCGTCCACGCCAGCGGCCACGGCCTCGAACGGCACGCCGGCGTTCTTGAGGATGGTCTGTCGCGTCCAGCTGGTGGAGGCCAGGGTGATTGCCACTTTTGGTGTGAAGAGCGCGCTCATCCCAGCACCTCGACCTGGCCGCGGCCGCCCGACAGCAGGTTGATGATCGCCGCGGCGGTTTCTTCCACCGACCGGCGGGTGACGTCGATGATCGGCCAGCCGTTCTTCTCGAACAGGCGGCGGGCGGCGATGATCTCGGCCCGCACGCTGTCGGTGTCGATATAATCGCTCTCTCTATTCTCCTTGAGGGAGAGCAGGCGGTTGCGGCGGATCTGGATCAGCCGCTCGGGGCTGGTCATCAGGCCGACGATCAGGGTGTTCTTCAGCTCGAACAGCTGGTCGGGCGGCGGACGGCCCGGCACCAGCGGCACATTGGCCGCGCGCACGCCGCGATGGGCCAGATAGATGCAGGTCGGGGTCTTCGAGGTGCGCGACACGCCCACCAGGATGACGTCGGCCTGGGTCAGGTCCTGGCCGCCCTGGCCGTCGTCGTGGGCGATGGCGTAGTCCAGGGCCTCGATACGATCGAAATAGTCGTTGTTCAGCGCGTGCTGCGCGCCCACGCGCGTGGAGATCTTGGCCCCCAGATAGCGCGACATGGCGCTGACCACCGGATCCAGCGCGGCGATGCACGGCATTTCGAGCTTGCGGCAGCCTTCTTCCAGGGCCGCGCGCAGGTTCGGGTCGATGATGGTGTGCATGACCACGCCCGGCGCGCCGGCGATCTCGTCGAGGGCGCGATCCAGCTGACGCGTGGAACGAACCAGCGCGTAGATGTGTTCGATGGGCAGGATATCGGTGAAACGGGCGCAAACCGCGCGCGCCATGGCGTTGAGCGTCTCGCCCGTGGAGTCCGACACCAGGTGGATGTGGAAGTAGGTGGCGAACCGCGCGGTGTGGCGATCGGTCTCAGCCGAGGCGCCTTCCTGTGGATCGTCCGTTAAAGATTGCTTTACCACTCTGGGCGCCCTCTGGGGACAAGCGGGCGCCAAATACGCCCTGCCGCGGCGACGCGCCGCGCCCCTGTGATAAACGGCCTCATTGACGCCGGACAATCCCCAGCTTGAACCTGCCCTTCAGGACATGTGCCTGAGCGTTCGTCCACGCCTGTGGAAACTACTAACAGATGGTTAATTTCGCTTTTACCAGCATCTGGGTTCCTTAGGGATTCCAGGGCCCTGGCGGCTTGTCCACGGAGTTCACAAGGTATGACCCCCATGTGGACCAAGCTTGGGCATACCGAGTAGGGCCTGTTGGACTCTTCCACACGGGCGGACTTATCCCCGTGTTGCACTTGCCCACCCCCTTCTTCCTACCTTTCTAAGAATCTTATTTTTAAGAAGAATAAGAGGGTACGGGGTCGCACGGACTTGAGTGCGAAGGCTCGCCGGGATTTAACGCCGGTATGACGAGCGCCCCGATCCCGAAGTTTCTCTCCGTGCTGGCTGGCGAGACCGCCGAGCGTCCCCCGGTCTGGTTCATGCGCCAGGCGGGACGGTACCTGCCCGAGTATCGCGCCGTGCGCGCGACGACCCCGGACTTCATCAGCTTCTGCCTGAACCCGGAGAAGGCGGCCGAGGTGACGCTGCAGCCGCTGCGTCGTTTTCCGTATGACGCGGCCATCGTCTTCGCCGACATCCTGCTGATCCCCGGGGCTCTCGGCCAGAAGGTGTGGTTCGAGGCTGGCGAGGGTCCCAAGCTCGGCGAACTGCCTGATCTGGACGCCATGGCCGACAAGGTGGGCCAGGCGGGCGAGGCCCTGAAGGCCGTCGGAGAGACGCTGTCGCGGGTTCGTGCGGACATCGATCCCTCCAAGGCCCTGATCGGCTTCGCCGGCGCGCCGTGGACGGTGGCCACCTACATGATCGAGGGCGGCTCCAGCGATCGCTCGGGCGCGCGGACCTTCGCCTACCAGAACGCCGACAAGCTGGACCGGCTGATCCAGATCCTGGTCGACGCGACCGTGGATTACCTGGCCATGCAGGCCGCCTCCGGCGCCCAGGCGCTGAAGCTGTTCGAGAGCTGGGCCGAAGGCCTCTCAGAGCCGCTGTTCGAGCGTCTGGTGACCAGGCCGCACATCGCCATCGTCGAGGGCCTGCGCGCCCGCGGCGTGACCGTGCCGATCATCGGCTTCCCCCGCGGGGCCGGAACGCTCGTAGAAGCCTACGCGCAGGCCGTACCGGTGGACGGGGTGGCGCTCGACACCTCGGCCTCGGCGAAGCTGGGTCAGACGATCCAGAAGATCAAGACCATCCAGGGCGCCCTCGATCCGCTGCTGCTGCGGGCCGGCGGGTCGGCGCTGGACGAACGCGTCGACCAGATGCTCGCGCAGTGGGGACAGGGCCCCTATATCTTCAACCTGGGTCACGGCATTCTGCCCGACACGCCGATCGCTCATGTCGAGCAGGTGCTGAAGCGGGTGACCGGCCAGTGAGCCAGCAGAAGAACGGTCGCAAGATCGCCGTCGTCCTGTTCAACCTGGGCGGACCCGATCGTCAGGAGGCCGTGCGGCCGTTCCTGTTCAACCTGTTCCGCGATCCGGCGATCATCCAGGCGCCGTTCTTCGTCCGCTATCCGGTGGCGACCCTGATCTCGACCACCCGGGCCAAGTCGGCGCGCGCCAATTACGCCCTGATGGGCGGCGGCTCGCCCCTGCTGCCGGAAACGCAGAAGCAGGCGGCGGCGCTCGAGGCGGTGCTGGCCCAGCGGCTGCCGGGCGATACGGTCAAGACCTTCATCGCCATGCGCTACTGGGATCCGCTGACTGGCGAGACGGCCAAGGCCGTGAAGGCCTTCGCGCCCGACGAGGTGGTGCTGCTGCCGCTCTATCCGCAGTATTCGACGACGACGACGGCCTCGTCGCTGAAAGCGTGGAACCGCGCTTATCGCAAAGGCCCGGGCCGGACGACGACGGTCTGCTGCTATCCGACGGCCGAAGGGTTCGTGCAGGCGCACGCGGATCTGATCCGCCAGGACTACCTCAAGGCCGGCGCGCCCAAGCCGGCGCGGATTCTGTTCTCGGCCCACGGCCTGCCCGAGAAGGTGATCATCGCCGGCGATCCCTACCAGCGCCAGGTCGAGGCCACGGCTGCGGCCGTTGTCGCCAAGCTGGGCGACATCCTGGGCGAGGGCGTCGACTGGAAGATCAGCTACCAGAGCCGGGTCGGTCCGCTGAAGTGGATCGGTCCGTCCACCGACGACGAGGTCAAGGCCGCGGCCGAGGCGGGTCTCGCTTTGGTCGTCGCCCCGATCGCCTTCGTCTCCGAGCATATCGAGACCCTGGTCGAGCTCGACGTCGAATATCGCGAGCTGGCCTACGAGCACGGCGGCTCGATCTATGTCCGCCCGCCGGCCCTGGGCGTGACGCCGGCGTTCATCGATTGTTTGGGGACTCTGGTCACGGAGGCCCTGTCGTCGGAGTCGTCGCAGATCTGCGGCGGCGACCAAACTTGCACCGGAGCCGCTGCGTGACCGACTTCTTGGTCGAGCATTTCAACCTGATCCGCGGCCTGCACATCCTGGCCGTGATCGCCTGGATGGCGGGGATGCTCTACCTGCCGCGCCTCTACGTCTATCACACCGGCGCCACCCTGGGTTCGGAGATGGACGCGACCTTCAAGGTCATGGAGCGCCGGCTGCTGCGCGGGATCATCAATCCGGCGATGGTCGCCGCCCTGATCTTCGGCCTCGGCCTGATCATGGCCGACGGCGCGATCCGCGGCTGGGACTTTTTGCTGAAGCCCTGGATGCTGGCCAAGCTGGCAGGCGTGTTCTTCCTGTTCGGCTGGCACGGCTTCCTGTCGAAGGCCCGCAAGCAGTTCGAGGCCGGCCAGAACAAGCGCTCGGAGAAGTTCTGGCGCGCCACCAACGAGCTGCCCTTCGTGGCGGCGATCGTCATCGTGCTGTCGGTGACCACCAAGTACCTGAACTAGCGGGAAGGGGCCCTGGCCCCCGCGTTCTCCCCCCTTCATCCTCAGGCGGGATGACGAGCGCCCACAGGACGGTTCCGGTAGCGCTTGACCCCGGGGCCGCCTTGTGGTTCCCGTCTTGGTCAGACGTTGCGGTCATACCGCTGCGTTCCCGCCTTTCACGGATCGCGCCCGTCCTGGTGCGCCTCATGATCCGTTCCCCTGATCGATCCGCGCCGTCGTCAATGGCGCGACCCCATCGCCGCTTCCACGTGGAGCCGGCTGAATTTCTACCCAAGCCCGGATCGTATCCGGGCCACCGTGAGTCCATGCATGTCTGAAGACACCGACCCGCAAGTCCCCGCCGAGCTGGAAACCTCGCTCGACACTGTCGAAACGACGGAAGACGCCGCGATCGACACCACTGCTGAAGCCTCTGCCGACAACGCCGCCGAAGGCGACGCCGGCGACGAGGACGACAACGCAGAGATCACCGCGGCCATCGCCGCCATGGGCCTGACGCGCATGTCGCTGCAGGAACTGAAGGAAAAATCCCCGGCCGACCTGCTGGCGTTCGCCGAGACCTTCGAGGTCGAGAACGCCAACTCCATGCGCAAGCAGGACATGATGTTCGCCATCCTGAAGACCCTCGCCGAAGAAGGCGTGGAGATCTTCGGTTCGGGCACCATGGAAGTGGTCCAGGACGGCTTCGGCTTCCTGCGCTCGCCGGAAGCCAACTATCTGCCGGGCCCGGACGACATCTATGTTTCGCCCTCGCAGATCCGCAAGTTCGGCCTGCGCACCGGCGACAGCGTCGAGGGCGCGATCCGCTCGCCGCGCGAAGGCGAGCGCTATTTCGCCCTGACCAGCGTCTCGAAGATCAACTTCGAAAGCCCCGAGAACGTGCGCCACAAGGTGCACTTCGACAACCTGACGCCGCTCTATCCCGAAGAGCGCCTGAACATGGAACTGCCCGATCCGACCATCAAGGATCGCTCGGGCCGCGTCATCGACATCGTCGCCCCGCTCGGCAAGGGCCAGCGCTGCCTGATCGTCGCCCCGCCGCGCGTGGGTAAGACGGTGATGCTGCAGAACATCGCCAAGTCGATCGAGACCAACCACCCCGAGTGCTATCTGATCGTCCTGCTGATCGACGAGCGCCCGGAAGAAGTCACCGACATGCAGCGCACGGTGAAGGGCGAGGTCATCGCCTCGACCTTCGACGAGCCTGCCACGCGCCACGTGCAGGTCGCCGAGATGGTCATCGAGAAGGCCAAGCGCCTGGTCGAGCACAAGCGCGACGTCGTCATCCTCCTGGACTCGGTCACCCGCCTCGGCCGCGCCTACAACACCGTGGTGCCGTCGTCGGGCAAGGTCCTGACCGGCGGTGTCGACGCCAACGCCCTGCAGCGCCCCAAGCGCTTCTTCGGCGCGGCGCGTAACGTGGAAGAGGGCGGCTCGCTGTCGATCATCGCCACGGCCCTGATCGACACCGGCAGCCGCATGGACGAAGTCATCTTCGAAGAGTTCAAGGGCACGGGTAACTCGGAAATCGTTCTCGATCGTAAGGTGGCCGACAAGCGCATCTTCCCGGCCATCGACGTGCTCAAGTCGGGCACCCGCAAGGAAGAACTCATCACCCCGCGCGACCAGCTGCAGAAGACCTACGTGCTGCGCCGGATCCTCAATCCGATGGGCGCCTCGGACGCCATCGAGTTCCTGCTCGAGAAGCTGCGCCAGTCGAAGACGAACGGCGATTTCTTCCAGAGCATGAATACTTAAGCTTGGTGTTTCACGTGAAACACGAGAAAGGCCCCGGAGCGATCCGGGGCCTTTTTTTGTTGGTCGGTGGTGGTGGTGAACCCCCTCAGTCGCTCCGCGACAGCTCCCCCAGAGGGGGAGCATCTGCTGCGTAGATCCTCCCTCTTTGGGGGAGGTGGCCCGAAGGGCCGGAGGGGGTCTTCCCCGACCTCAGGGCACCAACACCGTCGCCCCGGTCGTCTTCCGCCCCTCCAGCGCCTCATGCGCCTGCCGTGCTTGCGCCAGCGGGAACCGCTGACCGATCTCGATCTTCACCGCGCCCGAGGCCAGGACCTCGAACAGGGCCGCGGCGCTCTCGTCGAGCTCCTCGGTCGTGACGATGTAGTCGAACAGGCGAGGGCGGGTGATCCAGGCCGACTTGGCGCCCAGTTCCAGCGGGGCGAAAGGCGGCACGGGTCCCGAGGCGTTGCCATAGGTGACCAGCACGCCGCGACGGGCCAGGCTCTTCAGGCTGCCCTGGAAGGTGTCCTTGCCGACGCCGTCATAGACGACCGGCACGCCGGCCCCGCCGGTGATCTCGGTGACCCGGGCGGCGACGTCCTCGTGGTCGTAGAGGATCACGTGGTCGGCGCCGAGGTCGCGGACGATCCGGGCCTTGGCCTCCGAGCCGACCGTGGCGATGACGCTGGCGCCCAGGGCCTTGGCCCACTGTACCAGGATCTGGCCGACCCCGCCGGCGGCGGCGTGGACTAGCACGGTCTGGCCCGCCTTCACGGGGAAGCAGCGACGGACCAGGAACTCGGCCGTCATGCCTTTCAGCAGCACGGCCGCGGCGACCTCCAGTTCGACGCTATCGGGAACCTTCACCGTCCGGTCGGCCGGCACGATCGACGCTTCAGCATAGGCGCCCATCGTGCCGTTGTAGGCGACACGATCGCCGACGGCGAAGCGGGTCACGCCGTCACCGACGGCTTCCACGTGGCCGGCGGCCTCCAGGCCCAGCACCTGCGGGTACTTCAGCGGATAGAGGCCGGAGCGGTGATAGGTGTCGATGAAGTTCAGACCGACGGCCGCGTGGCGGACGAGGATCTGGCCGGGGCCGGGGGAGGGCAGGTCGCGCTCGACGACCTCCAGCACTTCGGGGCCGCCGGCGGCCTTGGCTTCGACGGCCAGCATCAGGCGAGGGTCTTCTTGAAGAAGGCCAGGCTACGGCCGTTGGCGAGGGACGCGTCGGCGGCGTCATAGTGCTCACCACCTTCACGCGCGAAAGCGTGGTCGCGGCCGGCATAGGTATGAAGCGTGATCTGGGGGTGATCCTTCAGCGCCGCGAAGATCACCTGCTGGGCCTCCTTGGGCACGAACTTGTCTTCCTCGGCCACGTGCAGCAGCAACGGCTTTTCCAGCTTCTCGGCCTCGCCGACATGCTTCTCCAGGCCGACGCCGTAGTAGGAGACCGAGGCGTCCGCGTCGGTGCGGGTGGCGGTCAGAAAGGCCAGCAGGCCGCCCAGGCAGTAGCCGACCGCGCCGACCTTGCCCGACGACTGCGGGCGGATGGCGTCGATGGTGGCGTCGATGTCGGCGACCCCGGCGTCCACGTCGAACGCGTTGAACAGTTCGAAGGCCTTCTTCCACTCGGCCTCGGACTTGTCGGTGATGTCGATGCCGGGCTCGATCCGCCAGAAGAGGTCGGGGCAGACGGCCAGGAAGCCCTCGCCGGCGAGCTTGTCGCAGATGTCGCGCATCACCTGGTTGACGCCGAAGATCTCCTGGATGACGACGATGGCCGGCGGGGCTGCGTCACCCGTGGCGGGACGGGCCACATAGGCCGTGAAGTCGCCGTCGGGCGTGTTGATCGTGAGGGTCTCGCTCATTGGGCTCTCTCCGTACTCAAGGCTACCATAGGGGCCACCCTTGGGCCGTCGATTGGGACTTTCGACCGAAGCGCTCTAACCTGTGGCGAGCAGGGTGCGACGTCACAATCTCGTGGCCCGCCGCCAGGGAACCTTTTCGATGAAGATGACGATCGAGATCGACTGCACCCCGGTCGAGGCGCGGGCCTTTCTGGGCCTGCCGGACGTGAGCCCGCTGAACGAACATCTCGTGAAAGAGATGCAGGCGCGCATGGACTCCAACATGGCGATGCTGGCGCCCGAGGAACTGCTGAAGAACTGGATGGCGTTCGGGGCCGGGGCCCAGGACAGCTTCCGCAAGCTGATGACGGCCGCGGCCGGAGCGGCGGTCGGCAAGCGCGACTGATCTGATGGTCGATACGATCTACGCGCCGGCCACCGCGGCCGGTCGCGCCGCCGTGGCGGTGATCCGCGTTTCTGGTCCCGCCAGCAGCGACGCCGTGCGGGCCCTCACGGGAAACCTGCCCAAGCCGCGTCAGGCGGCCCTGCGCACCCTCCGCCACGACGGCGTGGCGCTCGACGACGCCCTGGTGCTGTGGTTCCAGGGGCCGGCCAGCTACACCGGCGAAGACGCCGCGGAGTTTCACGTGCATGGCGGCCGGGCGGTCGTCGAGGCGCTGCTGTCGGCGCTGTCGGCCCTGGGCTTGCGCCTGGCCGAGCCCGGCGAGTTCACCCGGCGCGCCTTCCAGCACGGCAAGCTCGACCTGGCCCAGGCCGAGGCGGTCGGCGACCTGATCGACGCCGAGACCGAAGGCCAGCGCAAGCAGGCGCTGGGTCAGCTGGGCGGCGCCCTGGGTCGTCGCTATGACGCCTGGCGCGACCTGCTGGTTCAGGCCCTGGCCATGCTGGAGGCCGCCGTCGACTTCCCCGACGAGGAGTTGCCGGAGGACGTGGCGGCCCGCGCGCGGCCGGGTCTGGAAACCCTGGCCGCCGAGATCGAAGCAGCCCTGGCCGATGTCGCACGTGGCAGGCGGGTGCGGGACGGCTTCCGTATCGCCCTGGTCGGCGCGCCCAACGCCGGCAAGAGCACGCTGCTGAACGCCCTGGCCGAACGCGACGCCGCCATCGTCACGGCGACCCCGGGCACCACGCGGGACGTCATCGAGGTTCCCCTCGTGTTGGGTGGCTACAAGGCCCTGCTGGCCGATACGGCCGGTATTCGCGAGACCGCCGACGACATCGAGGCCGAGGGTGTGCGGCGGGCGCGGGCCTGGGCCGAGGACGCTGATCTGCGTCTGTGGGTCGTGGACGCGGCGGAGTTTCACGTGAAACATTCCGAACACCACGCAATAATCCGTAGCGGCGACTGGATGGTGGTCAACAAGACCGATCTGGTAGAGCCGGGCGTGGTGGCGGCCATACGCACTGAGGCCGAGGCGTTGGGGTTGCACGTGGCGGCGCTGTCGGCGCGGGAGGAGGGGGCCGACCCGATCCGCGCCGTCCTGACCGATCACGTGGTCGAGGCGCTGTCCGGCGCGGAGTTCCCGGCCGCCACCCGGATCCGCCACGCGGAGCGTCTGGGCGAGGCGAGGGCCTATCTGGAGCGCGCCCTGGCCGAAACCGATGACGTGGAACTGGCCGCGGAGGACGTTCGTCTCGCCGCCCGGGCGCTTTCCCGGATCACAGGCCGGATCGACCCCGAAGACGTGCTTGACCGTGTCTTTTCAAGCTTCTGCATTGGGAAGTGAATGTTTCACGTGGAACACCGCCTTGAACGGTCCACAGGCTGACCACAGATACGCACACGGCGTTTCACGTGAAACGCGCCGGTCTCGACTCGCCCACAGGGCGGCTTGCGGCTATAAGTCTGGACACGCCCCCGCCGCGACGGGGGCGTTCCGCATTGAGGCGCTTCTCCCTTGTCCACTATCTCGCCCCCCAATGGCCAACAGGCCTGGGACGTCATCGTCATCGGCGGCGGTCATGCCGGCTGCGAAGCCGCGGCCGCGGCCGCGCGCACCGGCGCGCGCACCCTGCTGCTGACCCACAAACGTGAAACCGTCGGCGAGATGTCGTGCAACCCGGCCATCGGCGGCCTGGGCAAGGGCCACCTGGTCCGCGAGATCGACGCCCTGGACGGCCTGATGGGCCGCATGGCCGACAAGGCCGGCATCCAGTATCGGATGCTGAACCGCTCCAAGGGCCCCGCCGTGCGCGGCCCGCGCTCGCAGATCGACCGCAAGCTCTATCGCGAGGCCATGCAGGCCGAGCTGTTCGCCTATCCGAACCTCGACGTGATCGCCGCCGCCGCCGAAGACCTCATCGTCGAGGACGGCTGCGTGGCCGGCGCCGTGGACGGGGAGGGGGTGGTCTATCGCGCCCCCAAGGTGGTGCTGACCACCGGCACCTTCCTCAAGGGCCTGATCCACCAAGGCGAGACCCGCATCCCGGCCGGCCGCGTGGGCGACCAGCCGTCCATCGGCCTGTCCGACCGCCTCTATGGCCTGGGCTTCGACATGGGCCGCCTGAAGACCGGCACGCCCGCCCGTCTCGACGGCAAGACGATCGCCTGGGACCGCCTGGAGATGCAGGCGGCCGACGAAGAGCCCGTGCCGTTCTCCTTCCTCAACGACCGTATCGACGTGCCGCAGATCCGCTGCGGCATCACCTATACGACCGAGGAAACCCACAAGATCATCGCCGAGCGCCTGGGCGAGTCCGCCGTCTATGGCGGCCGCGCCACGGGGATCGGCCCGCGCTATTGCCCGTCGATCGAGGACAAGGTCGTCCGCTTCGCCGACAAGACCAGTCACCAGGTGTTCCTGGAGCCGGAAGGCCTGGACGACGACACGGTCTATCCGAACGGCGTCTCGACCTCGGTCTCGGCCGAGACCCAGCTGCTGTTCCTGCGCACCATCCCCGGTCTCGAGGCCGTGGAGGTGATCCGCTACGGCTATGCGATCGAATACGACTATGTCGATCCGCGCGAACTCTACGCCACGCTGGAGACCAAGCGCCTGCCGGGCCTCTATCTGGCCGGCCAGATCAACGGCACCACGGGCTATGAAGAAGCCGGCGCGCAAGGCCTGGTCGCCGGCATGAACGCCGCGCTGTCGGCGCTGGGCCGCGAGCCCGCCGTCTTCGCCCGTGACGAGGCCTATATCGGCGTGATGATCGACGACTTGGTCACACGTGGGGTGACCGAGCCCTACCGCATGTTCACCAGCCGGGCCGAGTTCCGCCTCACCCTGCGCGCCGACAACGCCGACCAGCGCCTGACCGGGCGCGGCGTCGAACTTGGCGTCGTGGGCGAGACCCGCGCCGCCGCCTGGGAAGCCAAGGCCGCCGAACTGGCCGCGGTCCGCGCCCGTGCTCGCGCCCTCAATATGACCCCGGCCGAAGCGGTCAAAGCCGGCTTCAAGGTCAATGCCGACGGCCAGCGCCGTGACGTCCTGGCCATGCTGGCCTATCCCGACGTCGGCCTCGACGACCTGGTCCGCGTGTGGCCGGAGATCGCCGACTGGAGCCCGATGGCCCGCGAGCAGATCGAGATCGAGGCGGCCTATGCCGGCTATCTCGACCGCCAGCGCGCCGACGCGGAATCCCTGCGCAAGGACGAGGATCTGCGCCTGCCGGCCGATCTCGACTACCGCGATATCGGCAGCCTCTCCAACGAGGTGCGCGAGAAGCTGATCCGGGTGAAGCCCCTGACCCTGGGCCAGGCCGCCCGCATCGAGGGGGTGACCCCCGGCGCGCTGACGGCCCTGCTGGCCCACGTCCGTCGGGGTCGCGCCGCCTGATGGCTCAAGCCTTGTCCGAACTCGTCATCGAGACGCTCGACCCGGTCGACGCCCCGGCCTTCCAGAGGCTGACGGGCGCGACCGACGTCCAGGTCGCCGACCTGACGCGCTATCGCGAGCTGCTGGCCGAGTGGAACGCGGTGATGAACCTGGTCGGCCCGGCCTCGATGGCCGCCTACTGGAACCGTCACGCCTGGGACAGCGCCCAGCTGCTGACCTTCGCCCCCCAGGCCAAGGTCTGGGCCGACCTGGGCGCCGGCGCCGGCCTGCCCGGCGGGGTGCTGGCCATCCTGCTGAAGGACGTTCCGGGGGCCAAGGTTCACCTCGTCGAGAGCATGGCCAAGCGCTGCCGCTTCCTCGAGGCGGTTTCCCGCGAGCTCGACCTGCCGGTCGAGATCCACAACGCCCGCGCCGAGAGCCTGGACCTGAAGGTCCAGGTGGTCACGGCCCGGGCCTGCGCGCCGATGCCGCGCCTGCTGGAATTCGCCCAACCCTATTTCAAGCGCGGCGCGGTCGCCTGGCTCCTGAAGGGCCAGGAGGTCGCCGCCGAGATCGCCGAAGCCGAGAAGACCTGGAAGTTCGAGTCGGACGTGCGGAGCTCCAAGAGCGATCCGCGCGGCCATGTCGTGCAAATCAAGGGGCTGAGCCGTGTCCGCAAAGTCTGAGCTGAGAGTCCTGGCCGTCGCCAACCAGAAGGGCGGGGTGGGCAAGACCACCACGGCCATCAACCTGGGCACCGCCCTGGCGGCCTGCGGCGAGCGCGTGCTGCTGATCGACGCCGACCCGCAGGGCAACTGCTCGACGGGCCTGGGGATCGGCCGCCTGCAGCGCAAGAAGACGCTGTACGACGTGCTGATGGGCGAGGCGCCGGTGATCGAGGCCGCCGTCCAGACCTCGCTGCCGGGCCTGGACGTGATCCCGGCCGACGCCGACCTGTCGGGCGTCGAGCTGGAGCTGGGTCAGGTGGCCCGCCGTTCCTACCGCCTGCGCGACGCCCTGGAGCCGCTGCGCGCCAACGGGCCCTACACCTATGTGCTGATCGACTGCCCGCCGTCGCTGAACGTACTGACGGTCAACGCCATGACCGCGGCCGACGCCGTGTTCGTGCCGCTGCAGTGCGAGTTCTTCGCCCTGGAGGGCCTGACCCAGCTGATCCGCACCATCGAGCGCGTCCGTGGCAGCCTCAATCCGCGCCTGGAGATCCAGGGCGTGGTGCTGACCATGTACGACCGCCGCAACAGCCTGTCCGAACAGGTGGCCAAGGATGTCCGGGATCACTTCGGCGACAAGGTCTATGACGCGGTCATACCGCGCAACGTCCGGGTGTCGGAGGCGCCGTCGTTCGGCAAGCCGGTGCTGCTGTACGACCTCAAATGCGCCGGATCGCAGGCCTATCTGCGCCTGGCCCGCGAGGTCATCAGCCGCGAGAAGGACCGTCAGGCCCAGGCGGCCTGATCCACAGGTGAAGACGACCTGAGGATACGGGTCGAAGTCGTTATCGAATTTGAAGTTTCCAGGAGACGGTCGTGGTCGGTGAAGCGGGGATGTCGGAAGGCCGTCGGGGTCTGGGTCGCGGTCTGTCGGCGTTGCTGGGCGAGGTCGACGCGGCCCCTGCCCAGGCGCCGGGCGACAATACCGGCGGCTCGCGCGAGGCGCCGATCGAGCTGCTGAAGCGTAATCCCGATCAGCCCCGCCGGACCTTCCGCGAGGATGACCTGGTAGAACTGGCCAACTCGATCGCCGAGAAGGGCGTGCTGCAGCCGATCCTGGTGCGGCCGGCGCCGGGCGCTCCGGGCGAGTACCAGATCGTCGCCGGCGAGCGTCGCTGGCGCGCCGCCCAGCGAGCCGGCCTCAAGACCGTGCCGATCATCGTGCGCGAGCTTGACGACCTGGCCGTGCTCGAGATTGGCATCATCGAGAACGTCCAGCGCTCGGACCTCAACATTCTCGAAGAGGCGCTGAGCTACCGCGTGCTGATGGACAAGTTTGGCCGCACCCAGGACGCCATCGCCCAGACCATCGGCAAGAGCCGCAGCCACGTGGCCAATACGCTGCGCCTGCTGGCCCTGCCGGAAGCCGTGCAACAGCACCTTGTCACCGGCGCCCTGACCGCCGGCCACGCCCGCGCCATCGCCACGGCGGCCGATCCCGGCGCCCTGGCCCAGCAGGTCATCGACGGCGGCCTGTCGGTGCGCGAGACCGAGGCCCTGGCCCGCGTCGCCCAGACCGGCGATGCG
>NZ_QHJY01000010.1 GCF_003185805.1 Caulobacter sp. D5 | reverse complement strand
CGAGCGGCTTCGCCTCGCCCGTGACCCTGGCCGGCACGCTCGACGTGCCGCCAGCCGAGGGCATCAAGCTCGACGCCAAGGGCCAGGCCCGCTTCGCCGGCGGGGTGCTGGACGTGCGCCTGGCGGGCTGCACGCCGGTGACCGTGGCGGCCATCGAGGCGGGCGAGGCCGGCGAGCGGCCGATCCAGGACATCGCCCTGGACGTCTGCCCGGTCGCAGCCCCCCTGGTGCGGGTGGCCGGCGGCCGCTGGGAGGCCCAGGCGCGGTTCGCCAACGGACGCGGAACGATCTCCGCCGCCGAAGCCAAGGCCGAGGACGTGGCCGGGACCTTCGTCGGCGGCGGTCAGGGCTTCGACCGCGCCGAGGTGCGGCTGACCCAAGGCCGGCTGGTCGACGCGGCCTCGGCCAAGCGGTTCGAGCCGGTCAAGGCGACGGGACGGCTGGCCCTGGCCTCGGGCGTGTGGAGCGGCGGCGTCGATTTCGGCACGGCCAGCGGCTTCGCCCTGGGCCGCATCGACATTCGTCATGGCGTCGAGAGCGGTCGCGGCTCGGCGATCATCGACGCCTCGAACATCGTCTTCAGCAAGCAGCAGGGTCTGCAGCCGGTGGCCGTCAGCCCGATGGCCGCCTTCGCCAGCGAGGCCGAGGGCAAGGCCAGCTTCAAGGGCCGTTTCGACTGGACCGACAAGGGCGTGACCAGCAGCGGCGAGGTCTCGACCCAGGGCCTCGACTTCCGCGCCAGCCCGCTGGGCTTCGTGGCCACCCTGAACGGCGACGTGAAATTCGACAGCCTGGCGCCGCTGACCAGCGCGCCGGACCAGAAGCTGGCGATCACCCGCATCGACTCGATCGTGCCGCTGGAGGCGGTGGGCGCGGTCTTCACCCTGGGCGCCACCTCGCTGAAGGTGTCGGAGGCGTCGCTGACGGCGGCCAAGGGCAAGATCTCGATCGAGCCGATCGACGTGCCGCTGGACGGCAAGGCGATCAGCGGCGTCATCGTCATCGACGGCCTGGACTTGGGCGAACTGACCGCCGGCTCGACCCTGGCCGACAAGGTCAAGCTGGACGCGGTGGTCTCGGGCCGCCTGCCGTTCCAGTTCAGCGACAAGGGCTTCAAGCTGCTGGACGGCAAGCTGAACGCCATCAAGCCCGGCCGCATCTCGATCGCCCGCGAGGCCCTGACCGGCGTCGAGGCCAACCAGACCGCCAGCCAGGCCGAGAACGACAGCCCGGGCAATCCGAACAACGCCGCCGTGGCGCAGCAGCCGGTCAACGCCATCCAGGACTTCGCCTACCAGGCCATGGAGAACCTGGCGTTCGACACGATGGAGGCCGGGGTCAATTCGACGCCGAACGGCCGCCTGTCGCTGCTGTTCCACATCAAGGGCGAACACGATCCGAAGGTCGCCGAGAAGGCCAAGGTCGGGATCCTGGAGCTGATCCGCGGCAAGGCCTTCCAGCGGCGGATCCCCCTGCCGGCCAAGACGCCGGTGGACCTGACGCTCGACACCTCGCTCAATTTCGACGAGCTTCTGGCCGCCTGGGGCCGTCGTTTCGCCGAAGAGACCGAAGACCGAGCGCGTTAGGCGAAAGTGTATGCGGTTTCGCCGGCTAACGCGCTCGACTGCAAAGAAACCGTCTTTCATTCCAAGGAATGAAAGACTTGGGCCGTTCAGCGCCGGTTCAGCCGTGACCGCGCAACGTGAACCCCGAACTGGAGACTAAGCCATGCACAAGCGCGTCCTGATCGCGACCCTGCTGGCGGCGGGAGGCCTTGCGGCCTGCACCCCGACCGTCCGCGTGAAGGTCGATCCGATCAACATCTACGCCAAGCTGGACGCCGACGTGCGGGTGCGGCTGGACAAGGAAGTCCAGACGCTGATCCAGCAGAACCCGAACCTGTTCTAAGAGGAGGAACCGCCATGATCCGCAAGACGATGACGGTCCTGGCCATCGCGGCCGCCATGGGCGCGGTCGCCGCGCCCGTTCTGGCCCAGTCGGCCGCCGCCAAGGCCGCCGTGGACGCCGGCAAGGCCGCCGGCACGATCGGCGAGCAGGCCGACGGCTTCCTGGGCATCGTGTCGGGCGGCGACGCCGACCTGCGCGCCGCCGTGGCCGAGATCAACACCGGCCGCGCGGCCGTCTACAAGGACACCGCCGCCAAGACCGGCGTCACCGCCGACGCCGCCGGCCAGGCCACCGCCAAGCAGCTCTACGCTCGCCTGGCGCCGGGGCAATACTGGAAGCCGCTCGGCGGCGGCTGGGTGAAGAAGTAGTCGATTGAAAGATGCTCCCCCTGGAGGGGAGCTGTCGCGAAGCGACTGAGGGGGGAGGGTCTGCTGAGATTCAGCGGCGACTTCCCCCTCCGGCCCTCCGGGCCACCTCCCCCTTCAGGGGGAGGATCTGAGACGAAAAACGCCGCGACAGCTGATCGGCTGTCGCGGCGTTTGACGTTGAGAGACCCCTCACCCGACCCCACTTTGTGGGGCCACCCTCTCCCGCAAGGGGAGAGGGATGGTGCTAGCGCGGGGCCATGCGGATGCCGCCGTCGAGGCGGACGTCTTCGCCGTTGAAGTAGCCGCAGGTGATCATGGTCAGGGCCAGCTGGGCGTATTCGGCAGGATTCCCCAGGCGCTTGGGGAAGGGCACCGAGGCGGCCAGGGCGGCTTTGACGTTGTCGGGGGCGGCGTTCATCAGCGGGGTGTTGAAGATGCCCGGCAGGATGGTGTTGACGCGGATGCCGTCGTTCATCAGGTCGCGGGCGATCGGCAGGGTCATGCCGATGACGCCGCCCTTGCTGGCCGAATAGGCGGCCTGGCCGATCTGGCCGTCCTCGCCGGCGACGCTGGCGGTGTTGACGATGGCGCCGCGTTCGCCGTCTTCCAGGGGCTCCAGGTCGAGCATGCCCTTGGCCGACTTGGCGATGCAGCGGAAGGTGCCGACCAGATTGATCTGGATCACCCGGTCGAAGATATCGAGCGGGAAGTGCTTGGTCTCGCCGGTGGCCTTGTCGCGGCTGGCGGTCTTGGCGGCGTTGCCGACGCCGGCGCAGTTGACCAGGATCCGCTCCTGGCCGTGGGCGGCGCGGGCCTTTTCGAAACCGGCGTCGACGTCGGCGTCGCTGGTGACGTTGACCTTGCAGTAGACGCCGCCGATCTCCTTGGCGACTTCCTCGCCGCGGGCCTCGTTCATGTCGAAGATGGCGACCTTCACCCCCTGGGCGGCCAGGGCGCGGGCGGTGGCTTCGCCGAGACCCGAGGCGCCCCCGGTGACGACGGCGGCGACGGTGTTGTCGAGTTTCATGGACGTTTCCCCTGGGGTTGCGTTTAATCGTTGTGTTGAGGAGCGGTTTAACCCCATGAGCGCCGACGCCAAACCATCCCCCGACGTCAACGGCGGCGTCACGCCCGACGACGTGCTGGATCCGAGGAAGGCGCTCGTGCCGGCCACGGTGCGGGTCAACGAGCAGCGGGTGGCGCGCGGCTTCTGGCCGAAGATGCGCCGCGTGGCCGCCAAGGTGCCGTTCGCCGCCGACGCCCTGTCGGTGTGGTGGTGCGCTCGCGACCCGGAAACGCCGGCCGCGGCCAAGGGCATGATGTTCGCGGCCCTGGCCTATTTCGTGCTGCCGACCGACGCCATTCCCGACCTGCTGCCGGCCATCGGCTTCACCGACGATGCGGCCGTGATCGCCGCCGTGCTGGCCATCGTCGGCAAGAACCTCAAGCCCCGCCACAAGGACGCCGCCCAGGCCTTCCTTTCCAAGCTGTCGTCGGATGACTGACACGCTGCTGTGGGCGATCTGCGGGGTCTGCGCTCTCGCTTATGGTTTCGTGCTGGTCGAACGCCCTCCGTCGTTCGTGCGCACCGTGGTCAAGGCCGCCGCGACCGGCGCCCTGGCGGTGCTGGCCTATCTGGAAGGCGGCACGGTGCTGCTGGCCGTGGCCCTGACCCTGTGCGCCCTGGGCGACGTGTTCCTGGCCGGCGATCCCAAGCGCTGGCTGCCCTACGGCCTGGCGGCCTTCCTGGCTGGGCACGTCGTCTATGTGATCGTGTTCTGGCGCGAGCGCACGACGCCCAGCCAGGCCTTCTTCGTCATCGCGCCGGTCGCCGCCCTGGTGGGCGCGGTGATGCTGCGGCGGCTGTGGGGCTCGCTGGGACCGCTGCGGCCGGCGGTGCTGGCCTATGTGGCGGCGATCCTGGCCATGGTGGTCAGCGCCGCGGCCCTGCCGACCATGCGCTGGCCGGCGACGGCGGGGGCGGTGGCCTTCATGGCCTCGGACGCGATCCTGGCCTTCGACCTCTTCAAGGGGGCCAAGCTCTTCGGCTCGGCGAGGCTCACGGCCTGGGCCGTGTGGTTCCTCTACATCGGCGGCCAGGCGGCGATCGCCTGGGGGATGTTGCGATAAGACCCTCCCCCTGAAGGGGGAGGTGGCCCGAAGGGCCGGAGGGGGAAGCGGCTGCTGAGCCGCCGCGATCACTTCCCCCTCAGTCGCTCCGCGACAGCTCCCCCTTCAGGGGGAGCGTTTCTTAGTAAGCCCCGTCGGTGAACAGTCGGCCGATGTCGCCCTGCCACTCGCCGTGGAACTTCTCCAGCAGGCGTTCGGCCGGGGTGATCCCGCTGTCGGCGATCTCTTCCAGTTCGCCCAGATAGATCGTCTCGTCGAGGAAGCCGCCGTTCAGCTGGGCGCGGGCCTTCAGGCCCTGCTTGGCGATGGCGACGAAATCCTTGGCGACGTCCTGGACGGTGCGGCCGGCGACCTTGGCCTTCAGGCCCAGGGTCGGCACGTCGCGGCGCAGGCCTTCGCGGTCCTCGACGGTCCAGTCCTTGGCCAGGTCCCAGGCGGCCGCGAGGGCTGCGTCGTCGTAGAACACCCCGGTCCACAGGGCGGGCAGGGCGCACAGGCGGCTCCACGGACCCGCGTCGGCGCCGCGCATTTCCAGGTAGGTCTTCAGGCGCACTTCGGGGAAGGCGGTGGTGGCGTGGTCGGCCCAGTCCTTGATCGTGGCCCGCTCGCCGCCGACCTCGTCGATCTTGCCGTCGATGAAGTCGCGGAAGGATCGGCCAGCCAGGTCGATATAGCGGTCGCCGCGCTTGGCGAAGTACATCGGCACGTCGAGCAGGTACTTGGCGTAGCGCTCGAAGCCGAAGCCGTCCTGGAACACGAAGTCCAGCAGGCCCGTGCGGTTGGGATCGGTGTCGGTCCAGACGTTGGCGCGGGCCGACAGGAAGCCGTTCGGCTTGCCTTCCGTGAACGGAGAATTGGCGAACAGGGCCGTGGCGATCGGCTGCAGGGCCAGGCTCATGCGGAACTTGGCGACCATGTCGGCTTCGCTCTCGAAGTCGAGATTGGCCTGCACGGTGCAGGTGCGCAGCATCATGTCGAGGCCCAGGCCCCCGACCTTGGGCATGTAGTTGCGCATGATGACGTACCGGCCCTTGGGCATGACCGGCACCTCTTCGCGCTTCCACTGCGGCGAGAAGCCGACCCCCAGGAAGCCCAGGCCCAGCTCGTCGGCGACGGTCTTGACCTCGTCGAGGTGGCCGCCGGTCTCCTCGCAGATGTCGTGCATGGTCAGCAGCGGCGCGCCCGACAGCTCGAACTGACCGCCCGGCTCCAGGCTGACATTGGCGCCGTTGCGCTCGAGGCCGATGATCACATCGCCTTCCATCACCGGCGTCCAGCCGAAGCGCTGCAGGCCGACCAGCAGGGCGTGCACGCCTTTTTCGCCCTCGTAGGGCACGGGCGTGTGGCTGCCGAGATGGAAGCCGAACTTCTCGTGCTCGGCGCCGACGCGGAAGGCGGACTTGGGCTTGTTGCCCTTGGCGAAATAGGCGGTCAGGTCTTCGAGGGTCAGCGGGCGCTGATCCAGGCTGGCGGTGTCGGCCATCGCCGTCTCCCCTAAAATCGAACGCCACAGGAGGGGAGGGGCCCGTTCCCCCCGACCGCCACGAAACGCGTGGAGCGCAGTTGGGAGCCGTCTTAGCCGACCTCAAGAGGGTCCGCTACAATTAGCGTTACCGTTCGGTCTAGTCCTCCCTCGCGCAGCGGGGGAGGTGGCGCGCCGCGGATACGCGGCGTGACGGAGGGGGCGAGGGACGGAGCGCCGAGCCCAGTCTCGCCCCCTCCACCACTGCGTGGTCCCCCTCCCCCGCAAGCGGGGGAGGACTAAAAAATCATCATTCTCTTCGGCGGCGGCGCGGCTAGGATCGCGGCGAAACACGCCGGATGAACGCGGCGGACGGGGAAGACATGAAGTTCGCATCACTGCTTTTCGCCGGGCTGCTGCTCGCCGCCGCGACGCCGGCGCTGGCCCAGACGCCGTCCCCGGGCGCGGACCACATCGCCGCCGCCCAGGCGGCGGCCCAGGCCGGCGACAAGCCCGAGGCCTTCCGGCAGATGGAGCTGGCGGCCAAGGCCGGCAACGTGCTGATCGCCTATTTCCTCGGCCGCGCCTACGAGCAGGGCGGCGACGTCGCCAAGGACGACGCCAAGGCGCTGGCCTATTACCAGCAGGCGGCGGACGGCGGTCATCTGGACGCCGAGTACCGGATCGGCCTGCGCTATCTGAACGGCCAGGGCCTGCCGCGTGATCGCGACCGGGGCGTCGATTATCTGTTCCGGGCCGACAATCACGGCTCGCTGCCGGCCAACCAGGAACTCACCAGGATCGCCGAGGCCGAGGGCAGGAAGCTGGCCTGCGCCAAGGCGGCGATCGCGCGGCTGGGCTACGGCCCCGCCCGCACCTCCACGGCGATGCTCGGCAAGGCCAACCAGTTCGTCCGCGCCAGCGGCAGCGGCGGCGACTTCGTCGATCTCTACGGGCCCGATCCGGACGCGTCCTATGGCCCCGCGCTCTATTCAGCCGTCCGGCTGAGGATCCAGGGCTACGGCCGGACGGTCGAGAAGCGGGTCGCCGGCGGCCAGTCCAGCGTGACGTTCCAGGAGTACGAGGACCTTGGCGCGCCGTCGGCCCAGGGCGCCAAGGACGCGGCGGCGATCAAGGCCGAGTGCGGGCTGTAGGGGGTCTTCTAGCGCCAGTCCCCCGCCGCGGCCTGCCACAGCGTCATGGCGCTGATCGCGGCCGTGTCGGCCCGCAGGATGCGCGGACCCAGCGACACCGGAACGACGAACGGCAGCGAGCGCAGGCGTTCGCGCTCCTCGGGGGCGAAGCCGCCTTCGGGGCCGATCAGGATCGCGGCGGGAGCGCCCGTGCCGGCCAGCGCCTCGATGGCGGGTTTCGCATCGCCGCCCTCGTCGCAGAACACCAGGCGCCGGGTCTCGTCCCAGCCGTCGAGGATCTTGTCGAGCTTCTCGGGATCCAGGATCGCCGGCACGTCGAGGCGGCCGGTCTGCTCGGCGGCCTCCATGGCGATGGCGTCCAGGCGGCCGAGCTTCATGTAGTCGACATTGGTGCGGCGGGTGATGGTCAGCCGCACGCGGCGGGCGCCCAGTTCGGCGGCCTTCTCGACGATGGTCTCGACCCGGCCGCGCTTGACCATGGCGACGACCAGATCGAGGTCGGGCGTGACGACCTGCTCCCGCGTCTGTTCCTCGGCCTTCAGCAGGCAGCCGCGCTTGCCGGCCTCGACCAGGCTGGCGCGCCACTCGCCGTCGGTCCCGTTGAACACCAGGATCTCGTCGCCGACCGACAGGCGCATCACCGAGACGAGATAGCGCGACTGCTCCTGGGTCGGAGCGATTCCGGCGTCCTTGGACAGCGGCTGGGGCACGAAGAGGCGGATCATGCGCTCCTTCTAGCGCAGGTTCTCATTCAGGGGGTAGGCTCCACATATGACCAAGTCCCGCGACTACGACGAAGAGCTGCGCGACCTGCAGATCGCGCTGATCGCCCTCCAGAAGCACGCCATCGACAAGGGCTGGAAGCTGCTGGCGATCTTCGAGGGGCGCGACGCCGCCGGCAAGGACGGCACGATCGCCCGCATCACCGAACACCTGCACCGCCGGCAGACGACGGTCGTGGCCCTGCCCGCGCCGACAGAGCGCCAGCGCAGCGAGTGGTACTTCCAGCGCTATGTGGAATGGCTGCCGGCCTGCGGCGAGGCGGTGATCTTCAACCGCTCCTGGTACAACCGCGCCGGGGTGGAGAAGGTGATGAGCTTCTCCACGCCCGAGCAGCAGGCCCAGTTCCTGCGGGACGTGCCGGCCTTCGAGACCATGCTGGTCGAGAGCGGCATGCGCTTTTCGAAGTTCTGGCTGGATATCGACAAGGAGACGCAAGCCGAACGGCTGAAGGCCCGCCGCGACGATCCGCTGAAGGCCTTCAAGACCAGCTCGCTGGACGCCGTCGCCCAGGAGAAGTGGGACGACTACACCGCCGCCCGCGACGACATGCTGGTGCGCACCCACACCGAGACGGCCCCCTGGGTCTGCGTGAAGGCCGACCACAAGAAGGCCGCCCGGCTGAACGTCATCCGCTGGCTGCTGCACACCGCCGCGCCCGCCGGGGCGGCGGGCAAGAAGATCCTCAAGGGCGTGCCCGAGCCCGATCCGGAGGTGATCTTCCGTTTCGAGCCCGCGGCCCTGAGCGACGGGCGACTGGCGCGCTAGGGATCAGGCGCGCGGTCCAGGGTGATCACCACCTCGCCGGCCGCCTGGCGGGCGTGGTGGGTTCCCAGCGTCAGGTCGGCGCAGGGCGAGCGGCCGGTGCGCAGGTCGAAGGCGATGGCGCAGCCGGGGCAGTGCAGCCGGTCGCCGGCCTGGCCGCCGTCGACGAGATCGAGGCCGTAGTGCGGACAGGTCCCGTCGGTGGCGCGAAGGCCCTGGGCCGTCCCCAGCAGCAGCAGCCGTCGATCGCCCAGGTCGATGTCCACCCGCTCGCCGTCGGCCAGGGGGCGGTCCAGGGCGATCCGCACCGTGTCGCCGTCGACCGCCAGCGGCGTGAGCGGCGTGGGTCGCGATGGCGCGGGCGTCGGCGGCGTGGCGTCCGGCGACAGGTGCTCCTCGCGCTTGAGATGGAGCACCGCATCGGTCTCGCCGCGTTCGATCGAGCCGGCCGTCCGCCAGAACTCGCGCGCGTAGAACGAGGCCGGGTCGAAGGTCGGCTTGGCGGCGTTGAGGCGCAGCGAGATCGCCACCCGGGTCTTGTCGGTGACGTTGAGGTGGGTGCCGTGCAGGATCTCGGGGTCGAAGATCAGCATCTCCCCCGCCGCCAGCGGCAGGAAGGTGGGGGGCGGCAGGCGATGGCCGGCGCTGAGATAGAGGCTGCGGCGGTCGCAGGCCAAGGGGGCGCCGGCCAGCTCGGGGTACAGCACCATGCCGGCTTCGGCGGGCACCTCGGAGATGGCCCACCAGACATTGAAGCCGTCGCGCGAATGGCCGGCCCAGCTGTCGAGGTGGGGGCCGTGGGCCCAGGCGGGAGGCGGGTGGTCCCGGTGGTAGCTCTTGGGGTCGTAGACCGGATCCTTCACGCGCCGGGAGGCCGCGACGGCCCGCATCGACGGGCTGACGCGGCCGATGCCCGGGTTCTCGCCGGACGCCGCGGCGTGGCGCGCGACCGCGTAGGGGAAGTTCACCCGCAGGATCAGGTAGTCGTCGACGTGGAAGTCCTGCGTCCAGTCCAGCACCTCGCGGCCGATCTGCACCGCCAGCAGCAGCAGGTCCTGGCGCAGGGCTTCGAGCACCCGGTCGCGGACCAAGCCGACGTCGGCGGCGTCGATCACCAGGTGCAGCCGGCCCAGGTCGCCGTCCAGGCGCGATGCGGCCTCGGGACCCTTGAGGTCGGAGATCGCGGCGAGGATCTCCTCGATCACCCGGTGGTGCAGGACGTCCAGGCCCGGCAGGGTGTCGGACCCACGGACCTGGTGCGACGGCGGAGCGGTTGAAGTCGCCATGGCGGGCTATCTCCGTTTGGCGTCGAAACGGCGACGCTCGACCGCGCCGGCGAAGCGGCGCAGTCCGTCCAGGGTGATGTCGCGCATCCGCGCCAGGCCGTCGGCGGCCTGGGCGCGCAGGCGCTGGTACTCGGCCGGAGCCGCGGCCCGCGCCAGCACGGCGCCGACGAGGTCGGTCTCGGTCATCAGGTCGATGTCCCAGGCGCCCATGCCGGCGGTGTCGACCATGGCCTTGCCGCGTTCGTCGTACGACAGGTGGATCGAGTGCACGCCGAAGGCCAGGCACGGCAGGAAGGCGTGCAGCCGATAGGTGACGTTCAGCAGGCAGGTCCGCAGGGCGGACACGTACCGTTCGACGTCGTCGAAATAGAGATGCGGCACGTCGGGAAAGCCGGCGGCGAATTCCAGGTCCAGGTAGTCGTGGCACACCAGGTGCACCCGGTCGCCATGGATGGCGCGCAGGGCGTCGACCAGGCGGCGCATGTCATGGGGCGTGCGCCATTGCAGGGCGGGCGGCACGCTCATGCGCGCGGGATGGCGCACCGACAGCAGGACGCGGCCGTCGCAGGCGACGTCCCCGGCGTTGGGCGCCATGAAGGTGGTCGGGCAGCCGGCCACCTCGACGTCGCCGATCCCCATGGCCTGGAGGATGGCGTGCGAGCCGGCGTCGCGGACCAGGGCGACCTCTGCCTTGGCCGCCAGTTCACGGGCGGTCGGCTCGGACATCGAATCGGTGCGGTGGGTCCAGCCGCCGGTCGCGTCGTAGATCCGGCCGTGCGAGACCCCGATCAGCATCATCGGCGCGTGCAGGGAGCGCAGGGCGTGGCGATCGACGCTCAGCTGCCCGTTCTCGAACAGGTTGCCGCCGCCGATGACGACGCCGTCGGCGAAGCGGTTCATGTCATAGACCTGCGCCGCCGTGAGGCCGCCGCGTCCTCCGGCCGCGAGCGCGGAAATATTGACGATCGAGACGTCGTCGCCGAACACGGAATACAGAAGATCCGTGGTGGCCTTGTTGATAAGGTCATTGCCGATGTTGGGCGTGGTCGGCCTTACGCAGAAAAGAGTGGTCATAAAAAAGATACTGGTCCTTCGCGACGGCCGGAAACTTGATAGAGCATTGAAGACGACCGGCCGCCCGGAAAAAATGAATCACGGATCCGCTGCGTGCGGCGAACGAGGATCGATGACGGAAAAGTTGAGTGCGTCCAGTGAATTGTCAGATCGCGAGCGGCCGGCGGGGTTCAACGGCGCCCCGCGGCTGACCATCAGCATCCTCACGAAGAACTCGGCGAATCGCCTGGAGCGGCTGTTGGCCCAACTGTCCTGGCTGGCCGACCAGATCGTGGTCGGGGTCGATGCGGACTCGACCGACGACACCGCGCAGGTCGCCGCGCGCTGGGCGGACGACGTCTTCACCTTCCGCCACGACGGCCAGATGGCCGCGGCCCGGATGATGATCTTCGACTATGCGGTCGGCGACTGGATCCTGGTGGTGGACGACGACGAGAGCCTGGAGGCGGCCTTCGCGACGCTGCTGCCCGAGCTGATGGCGCGGCCGGGCGCCACCCACTTCTGGTTTCCCCGCAAGTGGATCGTCAACGAGGCGCCCTGCGAGTTCGCCTTCTCGCTGCCCTGGCATCCTGACTGGCAGATGCGCCTGTTCCGCAACGACCGCAGCCTGGTGTGGAAGCCGGCCCGGCCCCACAGCGGCTATCACGTGCTCGGCGCGGGCTTTTTCGACCCGCGCGCCGCCATCCTGCATTTCGAACCGGTCTGGTGCTCGCCGGAGGAGCGCCAGAGCAAGCTGGCGCGCTACCGCGCCGCCGGGGCGGTGGCCGCGGCCGACGCCCAGTATCCCGACACCATCGGTGGTCCCCGCCGCCCGGCGGAGGGCTTCGTCGAGACCGGCCATGACCCGCGGCGCTCGGGCGGCGCCGTGATCCATCCCGAGGTGCGCGACGCCGCGGCGTCGCGGCGCAAGGGGTGGGGCATGCAGGTGCTCGAGGTCGACATCCCCGACGAGGTCGCGGCGGGGCGCCAGGTTGTCGCCCGCGTCAAGGTGCGCAACAGCGGCGACCTGAGCTGGGCCCCCGAGTGGAGCCTGCGCGGCGCCGAGCTGAGCTTCAGCCCCCACGTGCGTGACGCCGCGGGCGAGGTGGTGGTGTGGGATCTCGAGCGCACCCCCGTCCTGGACATCACGCCGCCCGGTGGCGAAACGACCTTCCTGTGCGCCTTCCACGTTCCCGGCGAGGCCGGCGAATACCTGATCGAATGGGACATGGTCAGCGAACGCGAGTGCTGGTTCGGAATGCTGGGGAACGGGGTCCCGACCCTGACCCCTCTGCGCGTGATCGGGTCGGCCGCGCCGGGCGGCCCGCCGCCGGAAGCCCCGAACGCCGCTCCCGACGCCGATCGGGCCTTCCTGGCGGCCGTCGGCGCGCGGATTCCCGGCGGGCTGAACGACTATGCCGCGCTGCGCACCATCGACCTGATGCGCTGGCAGTCCGACCGCGACGTCGAAGGCTCGGTCCTGGTGATCGGCGTCCATGCCGGGCGATATTTTTCCGTGCTGGTGCGCGAGGTCGTCGAGCGCGGCGGGATGGCCCTGGGCCTGGAGCCCTTCGACCGGGGCGACGAGGCGAGCGTCCGCGAGAATCTCGCCGCGGTCGGTCTGGAGACCGGCTTTGATCTCCTGCGCGGCCGCTCGGTCGAACACCGCGTGGCGAGCCTGGCGTCGCGGCTGGACGGCCCGGTGCGGTTCATCAGCATCGACGGCTCGCATCTGGTCGAGGACGTCACCCATGACCTGCTGGTCGCGGACGGGCTTCTGGCCGACTACGGCGTCGTCGCCTGCGACGATTTCCTCAACCCCGGCCGGCTGGGCGTCGGGCAGGCGATCAACGCCTATCTGGCGCTGGGCGCCGGCCTGGTTCCGTTCGCCTATATCCAGAACAAGCTGTTCCTGTGCCGCAAGGCGGCTCACCGCGACTTCTTCGAGGCGATGTTGCGATTGTGCGCGGCCGACCCCCAGGGCGACGCGGGCGCGCGGTTCGCCGAGGCCGCTCTCCAGGATCCGCAGCGCAACCAGGCGGTGCTGCACGGCTGGGACGTGGTCACGGCCCCCTGAAAAGGGGCGGGCGCCCCTCTACGGGGCGGCCGCCATGTCGCGTTCAGCGAGGACGCCTCAGTTGGCGCCGTAGAGCTTCTTGACGTCGGCGCGGAAGGCGGCCCCGCTGTCGGGGCGGCTGTAGAACATGTGGCCGCCGGGGTAGTTGGACAGGGTCACCCGGCCGTTGGCGGCGGCCGGCATGGCGTCGACCACCAGGCGCGAGGCGAAGAACGGGCACGACAGGTCGTTGTAGCCGTGGACGATCAGCACCTTCAGCTTCGGGTCCACCGAGACCGACTTGCGCAGGTCGGTGACGGACTCCGTGTCGGGGCCGCGACCGCGGTCCCAGGCCTGGTTGACGTCGCCCGACAGGGCCTCATAGCGGCTCTCGACCTTCCAGCCGACGGTGCGGGTGGTGAAGTCGACGATGGCGCTGGTGGTGGGCGCGATGATCGAGTCGAGGATCGGGTCGTTGGTCTCCTGCTCGGGGGCGAACGGGAAGGGATCCAGCGAGGTGACGTTGCTGTCGTAGCGGCTGCCCAGGCGCCCGGTCTGGCGGAACACCTCGCGCAGGAACGACTGGGTCTCCAGCCGCCCGCCGGCGCGGCGCACATAGGTGGGATCAAGGCCGGTCATGGCCGAGACCTTGGTGGTCAGGCGATCCAGGGCGGCGGGGTCGGAGCCCTTCATCAGGTCGACCATGTATTCGCCGCGGGTGTAGTCCTCGACGTCCTTGATGGCGGCCGGGGTCAGCTTGCCGTCACGCTCCAGCTTGGCGGCGGCGATCGACGGAAGGGTCCACATGGCCGGCAGGGGCGAGATCTCCTGGGCGGTGCGGCCGGCGCTCGACAGCAGCGGCGACACGAGGACCAGGCCGTTGATCCCGACGCCGTAGTCGGTCTGCAGGGTGTAGGTCAGGCGCGGGCCGCGGAAGCCGCCGTAGCTTTCGCCGACGATGTACTTGGGCGAGGGCAGGCGCTCGTTCTTGACCAGCCAGTCGAAGACCACGCGCGACAGGTAGTCGATGTCCTGCTTGACGCCGTAGAAGCGCTTCTTGGTCTCTTCGGGCGTGGTCAGGCTGCGCGAGAAGCCGGTGCCGACGGCGTCGATGAAGACCAGATCGGTGAAGTCCAGCCAGCTGGCCGGATTGTCCTGCAGGCGGGTGGGGGCCGACGGGCTGTCGCCCTCGGCGCCGAACTGCACGCGCTTGGGACCGAGGGCGAAGTTCAGATAGACCGAGGCCGCGCCGGGGCCGCCGTTGAAGGCGAAGGTCACCGGGCGGTTGGGATCGCGCGGGCCGTCCAGGGTGTAGGCGGTGAACACCACCTCGGCGATCTTCTTGCCCTTCTCGTCACGCACCGGCAGCGAGCCGACGGTGGCGGTGTAGGCGATGGTCTTGCCGGCCAGGACCGTGGTCTGCTTGACCGACTTGTCGGCCGGGAAGGCGGGCAGTTCGACGGCGGGGGTCTTGTCGGCCGGCTTGGCCTCGTCGGCCAGGGCCGATCCCGGCAAGGTTCCAGCAGCCATCATTCCGATCGCGAGGGCCGCCCCCGCGGTCCACGACTTCCAAGTGCTGAGCAATGTCGCCTCTGTGTTCCGGAGCCTGGAGCGGGCCGGGTTTCGCCAGGCGCGCTCGGGTGAGGCCGAAATGGCTAGAGCAAGGCCAAGCTGTCGGCAAGGACGCCGCCTAAAAGTGGGCTCGCGGCAAGATCGTGCCCGGCGAAGGCTTTGCTCGGGTTCGCCTCAAGCGCGAGCAGGGCTTGGGCGGGCGAGCCGGATTTCCCTTATTGGATCACGACTAAGCACGAAAAACGGGTTCCGTTTTGTCCCCCGCCGCACTAGGAGTAGCCCCGCCTCGGCAAGGCCTGCCAACGCGTCTTGCCGACCCTATATTTTGTCCGGCGCCGGTCCGGCGCGTTGCTCCAAGGCGAAGATCCCATGGCCCAATACGACGTCGTCATCATCGGGGGCGGTCCCGGCGGCTACAACGCGGCGACCCGCGCTGGCCAGCTGGGCCTGAAGACCGCGATCGTCGAAGGTCGCGGCAAGCTGGGCGGCACCTGCCTGAACGTCGGCTGCATGCCCTCCAAGGCCCTGCTGCACGCCTCGGAATACTACGAAGCCGCCGCCGGCGGCGAGTTCGCCAAGCTCGGCATCGAAGTGAAGCCGAAGCTGAACCTCGACCAGATGATGGCCCAGAAGGCCGAGAGCGTCGAAGCCCTGACCAAGGGCGTCGAGTTCATCATGAAGAAGAACAAGGTCGAGTACGTGAAGGGCTGGGGCCGCATCGACGGGCCCGGTAAGGTCGTCGTGAAGGCCGAGGACGGTTCGGAAAAGGTCCTCGAGACCAAGAACATCGTCATCGCCACGGGCTCCGAGCCCACCCCGCTGCCGGGCGTGACCATCGACAACGCCGGCCGCATCGTCGACTCGACGGGCGCCCTGTCGCTGCCGGCCGTGCCCAAGAGCCTGATCGTGGTCGGCGCCGGCGTCATCGGCCTGGAGCTGGGTTCGGTGTGGCGTCGCCTCGGCGCCGAAGTCACCGTCGTCGAGTACCTGGACCGCATCGTCCCGGGCACCGACACCGAAGTGGCGACCGCCTTCCAGAAGATCCTCACCAAGCAGGGCTTCAAGTTCAAGCTGGGCGCCAAGGTCACCGGCGCCGCCGACAAGGGCAAGCAGGCCGAACTGACCCTCGAGCCGGTCGCCGGCGGCCCCGCCGAGACCCTGCAGGCCGACTACGTGCTGGTGGCCATCGGCCGTCGCCCGTTCACCCAAGGCCTGGGCCTGGAAACCGTGGGCATCACCCCGGACAAGCGCGGCGTGATCGCCAACGACCACTACAAGACCGGCGTCGACGGGATCTGGGTGATCGGCGACGTCACCTCGGGTCCGATGCTGGCCCACAAGGCCGAGGACGAGGCCGTGGCCTGCATCGAGCTGATCGCGGGCAAGGCCGGCCACGTGAACTACGACATCATCCCGGGCGTCATCTACACCAAGCCGGAAGTCGCCACCGTCGGTAAGACGGAAGACGAGCTGAAGGCCGCGGGCGTCGCCTACAAGGTTGGCAAGTTCCCGTTCCTGGCCAACAGCCGCGCCAAGATCAACCACGAGACCGACGGCTTCGTGAAGGTGCTGGCCGACGCCAAGACCGACCGCATCCTGGGCGCCCACGCCGTGGGTCCCAACGTCGGCGACATGATCGCCGAGATCTGCGTGGCCATGGAGTTCGGCGGTTCGTCGGAAGACGTCGCCCGCACCTGCCACCCGCACCCGACCCGCTCGGAAGCCCTGCGCCAGGCGGCCATGGGCGTCGAAGGCTGGACCATGCAAGCCTAAGACTGGGCAGGCCTAAAGAAAAGGGCGGGTCCGGCAGGCCCGCCCCGTTCGAAGATCGGAAAGCCCCGCCGGAGACGGCGGGGCTTTTTCTTTTTCAGCCGACGGCCTCGGCGGTGACCGAAAGCGGCAGCGGCGGGGCCTCGAGCGTGCGGGTGTGTTGCATGGCGATGCGGGCGTTGCCCTTGGCCAGCGGCGGAAGATGGCCGCCGCTGAAGCTCTCGATGAATTGGCTGACGCCGTTCCAGTTCAGGCCCGTGGGCAGGTGCTTGTTGCTGAAGTAGACGGCGACCTCGACGTTGATCAGGAACGGAGCCGCCGAATGGGGGCGGCGCACCAGCACCTGGCCCAGCAGGGGTGTCGCGCCCTCCGCCTCCAGCGACTTCGCCGCGATGATGTATTGCCAGGAGCCGGCGACGCTGCCGCTCACGCCCGAAAGGTTGAGGACCTCCAGGCTCGCGATCGAGCTGGTGGTCGTGTTGGAAATCGTCTGGCTGCTGCCGATCGAGACGCTGGGCCCCGACGGCGAGAAGCCGATGCTTCCGTTGAAGCTGTAGCTGAGCGCGTCGCTGTAGGTCGTCGTCGTCACCGTCGTGTCGGGCGAACTGAGGATGAGTTCCACGGGCGGCGGCGGTTCGTTGGGCGTGTTGAAGTCGATCGTGAGACCGTAGCCGACGGGCGGGCGGTTGCCCTTGTTGACGGTCAGCGAGCTCTGGCCGACCAGCTCGATCAAAAAGTAGTCGTAGATGTCGGTCTGACCCGTCGGCTGGACCGACACCGCCTTGCCGGTGACGGAGATCGTGGACTGCCAGACCCCGATCGCGGTGTTGCCGTTCCAGGTGTCGTTCAGGACGTAGGGGACGGTGGCGATATCGGCGAAAAGGTTGTCGGTTGTCGTTCCGGTAGACATTTGTGGTTCCCCCAATGGATGGCGCGGTGCGTCCGGCGTGTGACGGCCGGTCAATCAATCTTAAATTGCGCGACCGTTTTGGCCGCGCAACAGGATCGGCGGGGGGAGGCTCAGATTGAGACGCCTGGTCGAATCCGGGTGGATGGTGGTGAACCGGAAGAAGTAGTTCTCCGACCAAAAAAGCTCGTCATCCCGGCCGAAGCGCAGCGAAGAGCCGGGACCCAGGGGCCGCCGGCATTGCGTTGGCGACCCTCTAGTGTTTCTATTTTGTTCTCGAATTCGAGGGCGAGATGGAGCGCGTTTCCTACGTCTACATCCTCGCGAGCGATCGCAATGGCACGCTCTATGTGGGCGTCACCAACGACCTGTCGCGTCGGGTCTGGGAGCATCGCGAGAAGCTTGCGCCGGGCTTTACCCGCAAATACGGCGTCACGCGGCTCGTCTGGTACGAGGTGCACGACGAGATCGGCGCGGCCATCCAGCGCGAGAAGCTGATCAAGCGCTGGCGGCGGGCCTGGAAGCTGGAGCTGATCGAGCGAATGAACCCGCTGTGGCTGGATCTGTATGAGACCCTGAACTGCTGAGCGGCGGTGCGCTTGGCCCCTGGGTCCCGGCTCTACGCTGCGCTTCGGCCGGGATGACGGGCTTTCTTGTTTTTGAGGGCTTCAAGACGGGCAAACAAAAACCCCGCCGGTTCGCACCGGCGGGGTTGGTAGTCATGAGGAGGATACGCCCCCGATACGCGGGGCGGTACGCGCACTAAGTCGGGATCAGAATTCTTCCCAGTCGTCGCTGCTGGCGGCCGGGGCCGACGAGGCGAAGGCCGCGAGCTTGGCCTGGGCCGAGCGGACCGGGTTGACGCCCGGGCGGCTGTCGGCGCCGGCCAGCGACACGGGGGCCTTGGGGGCGGGACGGGCGGCCGGACGCGAGATCGGCGGCGGGGCGCTGCGGCGGGTCGAACCGCCGCTGGCCGAGACGCGGGTGGCCTCGGCGCCGGCGACGCGGAAGCGCGAGATCATCTGCATCAGGCCGTTGGCTTCGCCCTTGAGCGAGTGGCTGGCCGCGGTCGACTGCTCGACCATGGCGGCGTTCTGCTGGACGGTCTGGTCCATCTGGTTGACGGCGGCGTTGACCTGGTTGAGGCCGGTGGCCTGCTCCTGGCCCGAGGCCGCGATCTCGCCGACCAGGGCGTCGATCTCGCCGACCTTGGAGACGATGGCCTGCAGGGCCTCGCCGGTCTGGCCGACCATCGACACGCCCTGATTGACCTGCTGCGACGAGGTCGAGATCAGGGTCTTGATCTCCTTGGCGGCTTCGGCCGAGCGCTGGGCCAGGGCCCGCACTTCCTGGGCCACGACCGCGAAGCCCTTGCCGGCGTCACCGGCGCGGGCGGCTTCGACGCCGGCGTTCAGGGCCAGAAGGTTGGTCTGGAAGGCGATCTCGTCG
>NZ_QHJY01000091.1 GCF_003185805.1 Caulobacter sp. D5 | reverse complement strand
GCGAGGGCGATGGCCGCAAGGCCGGCGGCCACGCCCATGCGTTCGCCCAGCATCCGCCGCAGCGGCGCGGCCAGCAGGGCGCCCAGGCCCATCAGGAAGATCGGCAGGGTGGTCAGCAGGCCGGCCGCGGCCGAGGAGGCGCCGGTGGCGGCCTTCACCGTGTCGAGCACCGGACCCAGCGCCGCCAGGGCAGGGCGCAGGTTCAGGGCCGCCACGACGATCGCCGCGATGGTGAGCACGGCGCCGCTTTTGGCGGCACGGGCGGCAAGGAGCGCATGTTCGCGCGCCTTGGCGTCTTCTTCGTAAGCGAGGACCACGATATATCTCGAAAGCAAGTATCTTGATGGCGAGATATATCCGATGACGGCGAAAGCCAAGCGTCACGACCGCGCAGGCGCGGCCTCGGTCCAATGGCGGCGTGAGCGGCCGGACCTCGATCCGTTCCCGATGGAGCTGGTCGGCCGCCTCTGCGAGGCCGCCGAGATCGTGCTCAAGGACAAGCTGGCGCCGCTGTTTTCGGCCCACGGCCTGCAGCGCGGCGAGTTCGACGTGCTGGCCACCCTGCGCCGGGCCGGCGGCGACTTCGCCCTGACCCCGACCGACCTCTACGAGACGGCCATGGTCTCGTCGGGTGGCATGACCGCCCGCATCGACCGGCTGGAGAAGATGGCCCTCGTCGAGCGCCGCCCGCACCCCAGCGACCGGCGGGGCACGCTGGTCGCGCTGACGGACGAGGGACTGGCGCTGCTGGACCGGATCCTGCCCCTGCACATCGACAACGAGCGGAGCTTGTTGGCGGCGCTCGATGGCGAGGAGCAGCAAATGCTGAACGCCTTGCTGGCCAAGTTGCTCGCGGGGTTTGAGGCGGAGTAGGGCGCCTAGAGCCCCAACCCCAGCCCGCCCCGCGCTTTCGGCGGGTTGATGTGGCCGGCCTCGCGGGCGCGGGTCCAGCTCAGCTTCTCGACGTTTTCGCGGAAGGCGAAGCGGAGGATGTGGTCGGCGACCACCTGCTCCAGCTTCTCCAGGGCCTCGAAGTCGTCGGCCTCGACGGTCATGTCGAGGCCTTCGGCGTCGGCGGTCATGCGGCAGGGCCCCAGCGGCAGCGGGAAGGCCGCCGTGGTCTCGGTCAACTCGACCTCGAACTTGTGGCCCCAGTGCTTGGCCAGCTGGGTCATGTAGCGGGCGGCCTTGTCGGTGACGAGGCGGGCGTGGCTCTGCATGGCTCTGCTCCTTGGCTCCCCGACGTCAGACAGCTTCGATCGCCGCGGCCGCGTCGTCCAGGGCCTTGGCGACGGCCGCGATCTGCTCGGCCGACAGGGCGCCGGCGTGCAGCTTCAGCCGCAGGGCGGTCTTGAGGTTCTCGCGGGCCCGCAGGATCTGCGGCGCGAAGGCGGCGCTGCGCGAGGCGGCTTCGGCCATGCGGGCGAAGAGACCGTTCACCGGCTGGGCGTTGGTTTCCAGGAAGGCCTGGCCTTCGTCGGTGATCGTGTAGAGCTTCTTGCCACCGCCGGCGTCGGTCGCGGCGACATAGCCCAGCTCTTCCAGCAGGGTCAGGGTCGGGTAGATCACGCCGGGGCTGGGGCTATAGGCGCCGCCGGCCGCGGTCTCGACCGCCTTGATCAGCTCGTAGCCGTGGCTCGGCTTCTCGGCGATCAGCTTCAGGACCACGAGGCGCAGGTCGCCGTGGTCGAAGAACCGGCCGCCGCCGCGGGGACCGCCACGGCCGAAGCCCCGGCCGCCCATGCCGCCGCCGTGTTCGCGACCGTCGAAGCCGAAGGGATGACGGCTGTGATGACCGCCGTGGCGGCCGTGGTGGGGATGATGATGACGTCCAAACATGTATGCTCTTTCGATGCAGTTTCGTTATATCGAAATAATAGATATATCGAAATCGCGGACGGTCAAGAGCTATTTAGATATATCTGATGCTATCGAATGCGGCGGGCCGTCGCAGGCGGCGCAATGAGGCCTCAGGCTTCGCGCAGGGTTTCGGCCAGCAGGCGGCCCTCGGCCGCGCGGCTGGAGCCGGCCCGCCAGGCGACGACGATCTCGCGGCTGGACTGGGCCGTGTTCAGCGGCCGCACGGTCACCGGCGCGTTCTCGGCCAGGCCCGCCTGCACGGCCATGGCCGGCAGGAACGAGACGCCCAGGCCCGAGCCGATCATCTGCACCAGGGTGGGCAGCGAAGTCGCCGCGAAGCTTTCCTCATCGCCGACGTTCCGGGGCGGCTCCAGACCGCAGGCGGACAGGGCGTGGTCGCGCAGGCAGTGGCCGTCTTCCAGCAGGATCAGCTCCTGGCCGTCGAGGCTGGAAGGATCGACCCGCTCCTGCAGGGCCATCGGGTGATTGGCGGGCGCGGCGGCCAGCAGTTCGTCGTCCTCGACATGGGCGCAGTCGAGGCCGCTCATGTCGTAGGGCAGGGCGATCAGGGCCGCGTCCAGCGAGCCGGCCTTGAGGGCCGCGATCAGCCGCTGGGTCAGGTCTTCGCGGAGAAAGAGCCGCAGCTTGGGGAACTGGTCGCGCAGCATCGGCAGGGCGCGCGGCAGCAGGTAGGGGGCCACGGTCGGGATCACCCCCAGCCGGAAGCGCCCGGCCAGCGGCTGGCCCGCCCCGCGGGCGGCCTGCACCAGGTCTTCGGTCTGGGCCAGGATGGCGGTGGCCCGGCGCACGGCCTCCTGGCCGGCGGCGGTCAGGATCACGCCCGAGCGGGCGCGATCGACCACCGGCGCGCCGAGAATCTTCTCCAGCTCCTGGATCCCGGCCGACAGGGTGGGCTGGGTGACGTAGCAGGCGTCGGCGGCCCGGCTGAACGAGCCATGCTCCGACAGGAGCTTCAGATATTGCAGCTGGCGGAGGGTCGGGAGCATGGCTTCCGATATAGGCCGCCTCTATCGAAACTCCAAAAGCAATCGAACCGATTTCGGGCTCGCCGCCGCTGGCTGATCGTGCGCATGTCGCCCGCGGCCCATCCAGCGCCTAAAGAACGTCCATGCCCTTCCCTGCGCTCCCCCTAAAGCGCCGCTTTCACCGCCTTGGCGAACGCCGCCCCGTGATCGTGGGCGTGCTCGAGGAAGAGATCCGGCTCGATGATCTCCAGCTCCATCAGCTGCGGCGTGTGATCGAGGCCGCGGATCAGGTCGACACGGGCATAGGTCAGGGGCGCTCCGACGGCGTCCAGCACCATGCGGGCGGCGTGCAGGGCCTCAGGCTCCGGCGCGATCTCGCTGACCTTGCCGCCGTACTGCGGCTGCACCCGGAAGTCGCCGGGTACGGCCACCTTGGTCACCGCGTGGCTGAAAACGCCGTCGAAGAAGAACAGCGACAGCTCCCCCTCCTCGCCCACCGCCGGCAGGAACGGCTGTATCAGAGCCGGCCCGGTGGGCGCGCCGGAGAGGTCGGAATCGCGATCCAGCTTCACCGTCTGGTGCGAGCCGCCGGAAACCTGCGGCTTGGCGACGACCACATCGACCTGGAAACGATCGCGGGCCTCCACGACAGCTTCGGGCGTGACCTTGTCGAGCGTGATGGTCGGCACCACCGGCGCGCCCTTGGCGGCCAGTTCGGTCAGATAGGTCTTGGCCGTGTTCCAGCGCAGCAGCGACGGCGGATTGGCCGTGCGCGCGCCGGCCGCCTCCAGGGCGTCGAGGCGCGCGTACCATTCGGGTTCGCGATGGTGATAGCCCCAGGACAGCAGCGGCAGGACGATCCCCTGCCCGTCGGCCTCGACCGGATCGGTCCAAGACCGTGATGCGACCGTCAGGCCCAAGGCCCGCAGCGGCGTCGCCAGGCGCTCGAACAGCGGCGGCCAGCTCTGGGCGAAGCGCGGTTCGTCGGCGGCGGGAACCAGGATCAGGACGTCGGGGCGGGCGATGCTCATGCCCCCAGGGTTAGAAAGCCGCACCGTATCGGGCAAGCCCCGCGTTGCCTTGCCGGCCCCGTTCCTTTACTTGCCAACGGTTCTCTTTTCGCAGTCCCTATCGGAACCCCTCATGACCGCCCTCTACGACGTCGCCGCCATCGGCAACGCCATCGTCGACGTCATCGCCCAATGCGACGACGCCTTCCTGGACGCGCAAGGGCTGGTGAAGGGCTCCATGGCGCTGATCGACACGACGCGCGCGGCCAGCCTGTATGACGCCATGGCGGCCGGCATCGAGGCCTCGGGCGGCAGCGCCGGCAACACCGTGGCGGGCGTGGCCAGCTTCGGCGGCAAGGCCGCCTTCATCGGCAAGGTCGCCGACGACCAGCTGGGCCGGGTGTTCACCCACGACATGCGCGCCATCGGCGGAACCTTCACCACCCCGCCGCTGGCCGAAGGCCCGGCCACCGCCCAGTGCCTGATCAACGTCACCCCCGACGCCCAGCGCACCATGTCGACCTATCTGGGCGCCTGCGTCGAGCTGACCGCCGCCGACGTCGACCCGGCGATCATCGAAGCCGCCCAGTACGCCTATCTCGAAGGCTATCTGTTCGACCCGCTGGAAGCCCGCCGCGCCTTCGCCAAGGCCGCCGCGCTGAGCCACGGCTCGGGCCGCAAGATCGCCATCACGCTTTCGGACAGCTTCGTCGTCGATCGTCACCGCGAGGCCCTGCTGGGCTTCGTCGAGACCCAGTGCGACATCGTCTTCGCCAATGCCTCCGAAGTGTGCGCCCTGTTCCAGACCGACGATTTCGATGCGGCCGTGAAGGAACTGGCCAAGCGGGTCGAGATCGCCGCCGTCACCCGAAGCGAAAAGGGTTCGGTGGTCGCCCAGGGCGACAGCGTCCAAGAAATCTCGGCCTTCCCCGTGGAAAAAGTCGTGGACACGACGGGCGCGGGCGACCAATACGCCGCAGGTTTCCTCTACGGCCTCTCCCAGGGCCGCTCGCTGGCCGACTGCGGCAAGCTGGGCTCCCTGGCCGCCGCAGAGGTCATCGCCCACTATGGTCCGCGTCCGCAGGTCAAGCTGCGCGACCTGGCCGCCCAGAACGGACTCTAACCACCCAAGGCCCTCCCGGGCCTTCAAGGACGAAGCATGGCCCGCACCGCTGAAGTGGTCCGCGAGACGAAGGAGACCCAGATCCGGGTCTGGATCGATCTCGACGGGACCGGCGCCTCGACGATCTCCACCGGCATTGGTTTCTACGACCATATGCTGGAGAGCTTCGCGCGCCACGGCGGCTTCGACCTGAAGATCGAGACCAAGGGCGACCTGCACATCGACATGCACCACACGGTGGAAGACACCGGGATCGTGCTGGGTCAGGCGATCAACAAGGCGCTGGACGGCTTCAAGGGCATCCGGCGCTTCGGCCACGCCTACATCCCGATGGACGAGACCCTGACGCGCTGCGCCATCGACCTGTCCAACCGCGCCTATCTGATCTGGAAGGTCGAGTTCAAGCGGCCCAAGGTCGGCGAGATGGACACCGAGCTCTTCAAGGAGTTCCACCACGCGTTCGCCATGAACTGCGGGGCGTGCATCCATCTGGAGACGCTGTACGGCGACAACACCCACCACGTTGCGGAAAGCGGCTTCAAGGCGCTTGCCCGAGCCCTGCGCCAGGCGGTGGAGTTCGATCCGAAGACCGGCGGCCAGGCGCCGTCGACCAAGGGCGTGCTGTAGGTTCCATGCAAACTCTCGCCCTGATCGACTACGGGTCGGGCAACCTGCGATCGGCGGAGAAGGCCTTGAACGAGGCCGCCCGCCGGCGCGGCGTCGCCGCCTCCATCGTCGTCACCGCAGATCCCGACCTCGTGGCCAAGGCCGACCGGGTGTTCCTGCCCGGCGTCGGGGCCTTCGCCTCGTGCCGCGCGGGCCTGGACGCTTCCGGCGTGTTCGAGGCCATGAACGAGGCCGTGCACCAGCGCGGCGCGCCGTTCATGGGCATCTGCGTCGGCCACCAGCTGCTGGCCACCGAAGGTCTCGAGTTCGGCGTCACGCCGGGCCTGGACTGGATGGGCGGCCAGGTGAAGAAGCTTCAGCCGTCCGATCCGTCGCTGACCATCCCGCACATGGGCTGGAACGCGATCGCCTTCTCGCGCGCTCACGCCCTGTTCGCGGGCATCGAGGACGGCGCCCACATGTACTACGCCAATTCCTTTGCCTTGGCGGCGGCCGATCCGGCCGACGTGGTGGCGACCAGCGACCACGGCGGCGCGTTCGTCGCGGCGGTGGCCAAGGGGAATGTCGCGGGCGTACAATTCCACCCCGAAAAATCACAAGCCGCCGGGCTCGCCCTGCTCGCCAACTTCCTGGAATGGCGCCCATGATCCTCTATCCCGCCATCGACCTGAAGGACGGCCAGTGCGTGCGCCTGCTGCACGGCGACATGGACAAGGCCACGGTCTTCAACAACAGCCCGGCCGACCAGGCCCAGCGCTTCGTCAAGGACGGCTTCTCGTGGCTGCACGTCGTTGACCTGAACGGCGCCATCGAAGGCAAGTCGGTCAACACCGCCGCCGTGCAGTCGATCCTGGAGTCGATCTCGATCCCGGTGCAGCTGGGCGGCGGCATCCGCACCCTGGAAGGCATCGAGGCCTGGATCGAGGCCGGCGTGTCGCGCGTCATCCTCGGCACCGTGGCCGTCCACGACCCGGACCTGGTCCGCAAGGCCGCCCGCCTGTGGCCCGAGCAGATCGCCGTGGCCGTCGACGTGCGTGACGGCAAGGTCGCGATCGACGGCTGGACCGGCCTGTCGGACATCGACGCCATCACCCTGGGCAAGCGCTTCGAGGACGTGGGCGTGGCCGCCCTGATCGTCACCGACATCAGCCGCGACGGCGCCCTGACCGGCGTCAACGTCGAGGGCGTGGGCGAACTGGCCGACGCCGTCTCGATCCCCGTCATCGCCTCGGGCGGCGTCGCCTCGGTGGCCGACATCGAGCGGCTGAAGGCCCGCAAGGGCGTCGAGGTCGCCGGCGCCATCCTGGGCCGCTCGCTCTACGCCGGCACCATCAAGCCCTCCGAAGCCCTGGTCGCGGCGGCGCTCTGATGCTGAAGACCCGGATCATTCCTTGCCTCGACGTCAAGGACGGCCGGGTCGTCAAGGGCGTCAACTTCGTCGACCTGCGCGACGCGGGCGACCCTGTCGAGCAGGCCGCGGCCTATGATGCGGCCGGCGCCGACGAGCTGATGTTCCTCGACATCACCGCTTCGAGCGAGGGCCGAGGCCTGATCCTGGACGTCATTTCGCGCACCGCCGAGGTCTGCTTCATGCCCGTCTCGGTGGGCGGGGGCGTGCGCCAGGTGGCCGACATGCGCCGCCTGCTGCTGGCCGGGGCCGACAAGGTCTCGACCAACACCGCCGCCGTCGAGAACCCCGACCTGATCGCCGCCGGCGCCGACGCCTTCGGGGCCCAGTGCGTGGTGGTGGCCATCGACGCCAAGGCCCGGCCGGACGGCTCGGGCTGGAACGTCTGGACCTATGGCGGCCGCAAGGACACCGGCCTCGACGTGGTCGACTGGGCCGCCAAGGTGGTCGAGCGCGGCGCGGGCGAGATCCTGCTGACCTCGATGGACCGCGACGGCGCCAAGATCGGCTACGACATCCCGCTGCTGCAGGCCGTGACGGGCGCGGTGAACGTGCCGGTGATCGCCTCGGGCGGCGCGGGCAAGACCGAACACCTGGTCGAGGCCGCCCGCGACGGCCACGCCGCCGCCGTGCTGGCCGCCTCGATCTTCCACTTCGGCGAGATCTCGATCGGCGAGGCCAAGGCCGCCATGGCCGCCGCCGGCGTGCCGGTGCGCCTGGATCCAGCGAGAACCGCCGCATGAGCCGGCTGTTCGAGGTCCTGGAGCGGCTGGCCGCCACCGTCGAGAGCCGCAAGGGCGGAGACCCGACCGCGTCCTACACCGCCAAGCTGCTGAACGACCCGGCCCTGGCCGCCAAGAAGCTGGGCGAGGAAGCCGTCGAGACGGTGATCGCCGCCGTGGCCCAGGGTCCCGAGGCCCTGGCCTCGGAGAGCGCCGACCTGCTGTACCACTGGCTGGCCCTGATGGCGGCGGCCGGGGTGTCGCTGGACGCCGTGGCCGAGAAGCTCGAGGCCCGCGAGGGAACCTCCGGACACGCCGAGAAGGCGTCGCGGGGCGGCTGATATTAGCCCCTCTCCCTATGGGAGAGGGAGCAAACTTCCCCTACCCCTTCCGCTTCAGCGCCACGTAGAGCGCGCCCTCGCCGCCGTGGCGTTGGTCGGCCGGCGATACGCCGGCGATCATCTCGCGCAGGGCCGGAGCGGCCAGCCATTCGGGGGTGCGCTGGCGCAGGACGCCGTGGCCGACCTTGCCCTTGCCGGTGATCACCAGCACCGCCCGGTGGCCGTCGTCGAAAGCCCGGCGGATGAAGCGTTCGAGGGGCGCGCGGGCCTGGTCCTGGTCGAGGCCGTGCATGTCTAGCCGCGCGCCGATCGGGTCGTGGGCCTTGGCGATGCGGCGATGGCGGTTGGGCTCGATGCGTTCGGGCGGCGGCTTGGGCGCCTTGGGCTTGGGCTTGAGCGCCGGAATGTCGGCCGGATCGATGCGCAGCGGCGCGATCGAGGCCAGGCGGGTCGGCGGGGCGACCTCGGCGGCGTGACCCATCAGCTCGGCCTTGGCCGGACGCACCTTGACCTTGGCGCGCATCTTCAGCGGCGTCTCGCCGGCCTTGGCGCGCACCGTGGAGGCCACCAGCCGCCAGAGGCGCTGGCCGTCGTCGTCGGGCGGCCGCTTGCTCATCGGATCAGGCCCCGGGGATCAGGATTGCGGCTGGGGGACCAGGCGCCACAGGCGCAGGTCGTGGCGCACGCGGCCGGCCTCGGTTCCCGCCGCCTGGCCCGTGCCCATGTAGAGGTCGGCCCGCACCGCGCCCTTGATGGCGCCGCCGGTGTCCAGCGCCACCACGGCCCGGCGATAGGTCGGGAAAGCCCCTGTCAGCTTGGGCGCGCTGGCGTCGATCCAGTAGAGGCCGCCCAGGGCGTTCTGGCTGGGGTCTACGGCGATGGCGCGGCCGGCCGGCAGCGGCACATTGGCCGCGCCGGTGGCCTGACGGCCGTCGTCGGGCAGGGTCTGGAAGAACACGTAGCGCGGGTTCAGCCGCATGATCTCGTCGGCCTTGGGGCCGCGATTGGCCGCCAGCCAGCCGCGGATCGCCTCGCCCGAGGTGTCGCCGTCGGCCAGCAGGCCGCGATCGCGCATGGCCGTGGCGATGCCGGTGAAGGGCTTGCCGTTGTGGGCGGCGAAGGCGGCGCGCACGCGGCGGCCGTCGGGCAGGGTCAGGACGCCCGAGCCCTGAATCTGCAGGAAGAACAGGTCCTCGGGCCGCAGCCAGGCCAGCGGCCGGTCCAGCGGCGAGGCCTCGATGGCGGCGCGGTCGTCATAGGGGACGAAGGCCCCGCCGCAGACGCGACCGGCGACCGTCTTGCCCTTCAGGGCCGGGTCGAAGGCGCCCAGCTCGAGCATGACCAGGTCGGCGGGGCGCCCGCGCATGGGGGCGCTGAACTCGGCCGAACGCGACATCCGGGCCTCGTATTCCGGCGCGAAATAGGCGGTCAGCAGGCCCTGGCCGGCGATCGGCTCGGGGCGAAAATTGGCTTCCAGGAACAGGCGCGCGGCCGCGTCATCGACCGGCCCGGCCTGCCTGGCCTTGCGGCACACCGCGGCCGTGGGCGGATCCTTGGCGACGCCGCAGGTCTCGCGGAAGGCCTGCAGGGCGGCGGCGTGGTCTTCCTCGTTCCAGCCCTGCAACGCCGAGAAGCCGGCCCCTGAAGAGATCGGCGGGATCGGTTGCGGCCCGGGCGTCGGGGTCGTCGAGGGCGGGATCGGCGCCGTCGGGGTGATCGGCAGGGGCGGCGCGGCCGTCGTACAGGCGGCCAGAACCAGGGCGGCCGCCGCGGCGGTCAGGACGGAACGCAACATCAGGCCTCGGCGACCGCGACGCGCACCAGGGTCCAGTTGGGATCGCGGCTCTTGAGGTCGCGCTCGAAGGTCCACAGGTCGGCCGTGCGGCGATCGTCGACCGCCTCGCCGGCGGCGCTGGTCGAGCGGGTGCGCACCTCGCCGAGAATCCGCACCACGGCGCGGCCGACGTCGCCCTCGACCGAGGCGCTGTCGAGGTCGACGCGCGGCAGGGTCAGCAGTTCGACGCTCTCGGTGCGGCCCTCCGCCTCGCGGGCGGCGATCGCGCCTTCGAAATTGGCCATGACGTCGGGCGCCAGCAGCGGCCGTAGGGTTTCGCGATCGCCGGCGGCGAAGGCCTTGAGGATCATCTCGTAGGCCTGGCGGGCGCCCACCAGGAAGCGACCGACGTCGAAGTCGGGCTGGCGGGCGCGCAGGGCGGCGACGCCGGTGGCGGCCACCGGAGCCACGACCTCAGGGCTCTCGGCCGGGCGACCGGCGGCCGGGGCGGCCACGGCCGCGGGCGTATCCTCGGGCTGACGCCCGATCCGCCGGCCAAGCACGGCATAGAGCTGGTAGAGGACGACGGCGGCGAGCACCGCGAAGACGATCAGTTCAGTCACGACAAATTCCGCATCGGGCCGTCGATGGCGACGACAGCCTTCCTATATAGGCGAAGCGACCGCCCGCGTCAGGCGCCTGACGTTGCACGGCGTTCTCGCACATGTTAGCAGCGCCGCTCACGCCTAAGGCCGGGCGACCCGCGCCGAACACGGAAAACGTTCATGACCGACACCATCGGCGCTCCGCCCGCCGCCCAGGACGACAACGAAGCGGCCGCCGCCGGCATCCGCATCGTCGCCCAGTTCGTTCGCGACCTCTCGTTCGAAAACCCGCTGGCCCCGGACTCGCTCCGCGCCGCCGCCGACCAGCCCGCGATCGACATGGGCGTCGAGATGAACGCCCGCGGCCGCAATGACGGCCTGTTCGAAGTCGACCTGAAGCTGTCGGCCCGCGCCACGCGCGGCGAGACCGCCGTGTTCCACGTCGAGGTCGTCTACGGCGGCCTGTTCCACATCACCGGCGTGCCGGAAGAAGCCCTCGAGCAGGTCCTGCTGATCGAGTGCCCGCGCTTCCTGTTCCCGTTCGCCCGTCGCCTGATCGCCGACGTCACCAGCGAAGGCGGCTTCCCGCCCTTCCTGATCGACCCGATCGACTTCGGCGGCGTCTACGCCGCGCGCAAGGCCCAGGCCGAAGGCGCGCCGGTCGGCAACGCCTGATCTAGGCGCGATCGCCGAATTGAAGAAGGCCCGGAGCGAAAGCCCCGGGCCTTTCTTTTTGCTCGCCCGTCGGCGACGCGGCTACGGCTGCAGCCGGTAGCCGCCCGCCTCGGTGATCAGGATCCGCGCCACGGCCGGATCGGGCTCGATCTTCTGGCGCAGGCGATAGACGTGGGTCTCCAGCGTGTGGGTGGTGACGCCGGCGTTGTAGCCCCAGACCTCGGTCAGCAGCTCCTCGCGCGACACCGGCTTGGAGCCGGCGCGGTAGAGGTACTTGAGGATGTTGGTTTCCTTCTCGGTCAGCCGCACCTTCTTCTGCTTGTCGTCGACGAGCAGCTTGGCCGACGGCCGGAACTCGTAGGGACCGATGCGGAACAGCGCATCCTCCGAGGCCTCGGAGCTGCGCAACTGGGCGCGGATGCGGGCCAGCAGCACCCCGAAGCGGAAAGGCTTGGTGACATAGTCGTTGGCGCCCGATTCCAGGCCCAGGATGGTGTCGCTGTCGCTGGCGGCGGCGGTGAGCATGATCACCGGCGCGGTGACGCCGTTCTTGCGCATCAGCCGGCAGGCCTCGCGGCCGTCCATGTCGGGCAGGTCGACGTCGAGCAGGATCAGGTCCGGCTTGATCTCGCGGGCCTGGCGCACGCCTTCGCCGGCGGTGGCGCATTCGGCCACGGCGAATTCCTCGTGCAGGGCGAGCTGTTCGGCCAAGGCGCCGCGCAGGTCGTCGTCGTCGTCGATGAGAAGCAGGGTCTTGCGTTGCGCCATGAGCCGGAACATGACCGCTGCGAGGCCCGGCGCCAAGGGGCGCGGCTTGCGGGAGCGGGGTTTGCGATGATCTTCCAGGCGTATTCGGACGGAACGATCGATCTCGGCGACGGCCGGAGCGTCCGCTGCGCCCTCGGCAAGGCCGGCGTCGTCGCCGCCGCCGACAAGCGCGAGGGCGACAATCGAAGTCCCCTGGGGATTTGGACGATCCGAAAGGTGCTCTACCGGCCCGACGTCTATCCGGACGGCCCCCTGACGGCCCTGCCCGTCGCGCCGATCGCCCCCGACGACGGCTGGTGCGATGCGCCCGGCGATCCGAACTACAATCGGCCGGTGAAGCTGCCCTACCCCGCCAGCGCCGAGCGGATGTGGCGCGAGGATTCGGTCTACGACCTGGTCGGCGTCCTGGCCCACAACGACGATCCGCCGGTTCCGGGGATGGGCTCGGCGATCTTCCTGCACCTGGCGCGGGAGGGATATCCGGGCACCGAGGGCTGCGTGGCCCTGGCGCGGGCGGACATCGAGGCGCTGTTGGCCAAGGCGCAGCCGGGGGACGCGATCGGGATCTCGGAGGCGTGACCTCAAGACGTCTGGCCCTGTGAAGAAGTCCTTCTACCCTTGCGGGAGAAGGTGGCCTCCGAAGGCCCTCCGCCAAGATGCTCCCCCTGAAGGGGGAGCTGTCGCGAAGCGACTGAGGGGGATGTGACTTCGGC
>NZ_QHJY01000580.1 GCF_003185805.1 Caulobacter sp. D5 | reverse complement strand
CCTCCGGCCCTCTGGGCCACCTCCCCCAGAGGGGGAGGATTTATGGCGCCAAGATGCTCCCCCTCTGGGGGAGCTGTCGCGGAGCGACTGAGGGGGACGCCGCAGGCGTCAGATATGCTCGTCCTCCAGCGCCTTGGTCGCCGTGTCGATCCGTATCTGCAGCTCGCGCATGAACTCGCCGCGCTTGAGGCCGGCGGGGATGGGCGGCAGGTATTCGAAGACGATGACGCCGGGCTCGACCAGCAGACTCTTGTGCTTCCAGTGCTGGCCGCAGTTGAGGGCCAGCGGGGTCACCGGTAGCTCCAGCTCGCGATAGAGCGCGGCGATGCCGGGCTTGTAGTCGCCGGGTTCGCCGACCTTGCCGCGGGTGCCTTCGGGGAAGATCACGACCTGGCGGGTCTCCTTCATGCGGTCGATGGAGTCGCGGACCAGCTTCTTCAGGGCCGTCGAGTGGCCCTTGCGATCGACGACGATCATCTTGGCCTTCAGGCCGTGCCACCCGAACAGCGGCACCATCAGCAGCTCCTTCTTCATCACGAAGCAGGCGTCGGGCAGGATGGCGAACTGGCTGAAGACGTCGAACATCGACTGGTGCTTGGCGGCCACCAGCGCCGGGCCGGTGGGAACGTATTCCTTGCCGCGCACCTCGATCCTCACGCCCGCCAGCCAGCGCAGGGCGAAGATCACGCCCTGGGACCAGAAGCGCAGCACGGCGCGGTTGGCCGCGCGCGGCATCAGCAGGGTCACCAGCATCAGCGTGGCCAGGGTGGCCGACCACAGCCAGAAGAACAGCTGGAACAGGAACGAGCGCAGGTAGATCAAGAGTCTTTCCCTTTTGCCGACGTCTCGGCGGGTTTTTCCTTCGGACCCAGGTTCAGGAACGCCTCGCGCCCCAGGATCGCCAGGTACTTGCAGTATTCCACGATCATCCGCCGGGCGGTGTGGCTGCGCTTCCACCAGCGGCGGGCGTTGAGGCTTTCGGTGGCCACCGGATAGGCGTGCAGGGTCACTTCCGGCATGGTGGCGTGCAGCTCCAGCATCGAGCGCGGCATGTGGTAGTCGGCGGTGACGACGATCAGGCTCTCATAGCCGCGCGCCTTGGCCCATTCGGCGGTCTCGCGGGCGTTGCCGACGGTGTCGGCCGCGGCGAACCCCAAGTCCACGCAGCAGTCGTAGATCGGCTTGACGGCCTTGGTGACGTCCTGGACGTCGGCGCGGGTGGCCTCGCGGTTGACGCCCGAGATCAGCAGGCGCTTGCCCTTGCCGGCCTCCAGCAGCTTGGTGGCCGCCTCCAGGCGGAGGTTCGAGGCGCCGGTCAGCACCACGACGCCGTCGGAGACGGGGGGATCGGCCGCCGGGGTCGAGCGCTCCACCCGCGAGGTGAAGGCCAGCAGGCCCAGGGTCCAGATCATCACCACGAT
>NZ_QHJY01000090.1 GCF_003185805.1 Caulobacter sp. D5 | reverse complement strand
CCGCGCGGCGCCCGCGCGCCGGGCGAGATCGCCGCCTCGATGCGGTCGATCCGCGTCCAGCCCTCGGTCAGGCGATCGACCGCCGCGCAGGTCAGGGCCGGGGTCGAGCTCGCGCCGGTGATCGCCCAGCGCCCGGCCGCCTTGACCGGAACCGCCAGCCGCTCGGGGAAGGCGGCGACGAAGTCTCGGGCGTCGGCCAGGTCCACATAGTGCGCGCCAGCCGCCAGCACGGCGGCGGGAAAGGCCGCGTCCTGGCCCTGGAACGGTCCGGCTGCGTCGACCACGACGAACGGCTTCAGGGGAGCCAGGGTCTTCGGCCGCTCGCGATCGACGACGGCGACCTCGATGCGGGCCTTCGCGCCCTCTTGCGCCAGTTCGGCCTGGAAGGCCTCCAGCGGTCCCAGCCGCCGGGCGGCCAGCACCAGTTCCACATCGGGCCGGCGGGCCAGCATCCGCGCCAGGCGCGAGCCGAAGACGCCGGTGGCCCCGACCAGGACGACGCGTTTACGGGGCAGGGTCATGCGGTCGGCGGCTCCAGCACGAAACGCGCTCTTTGCTCGGGCGTGGGGACCATGCAGCTGCTTTTCTTGCCCATCAGCCGGTAGCGGTTGGCCGCCAGCCAGTCGTAGGCGCCGTCGCGCCAGCGCTCTGGAACCACGCCGATGATCGCCAGCCACGACCACGGCGCGCCCAGCCTTTTCAGCAACGCCAGCACCGCGGCGCTCTTCTCCAGCGCCCGGCCGCCGTCCAGCAGCAGGAAGCTGGCCGGATCGTCCGGGTCGATCCCATGCGCCAGCGCCAGCTGCCGGCCATAGTCCGACTGGATCGGGGTGAAGCGCACGATCCCCTTGCGATCGATGGCCAGCACCGTCCGCACCGAGCCCGAGCAGAAGTTGCACACCCCGTCGAACAGCCAGAGGGGCTCGGGCGGCGGAGCGAGGGTCACGGGCGGGTCTCCAGGCATTCGCGCCTCAGGGCCAGCAGGGCGACGGGCACGTCGCGGCGCATGGCCGAGGACACCACGCCCGAGGGCAGGCCGAACGGCGCGCTGGCGCGGTTCTCATAGACCACCCGGGTGCCGGCCCCGCCGGCCAGCGGCGTCAGCAGCCAGCGGCCCTGGCAGTCGCGGATGTCGCCGTCGATGCAGCGGAAGACGATGCTGCGATAGGGCGACAGGGTCAGTTCCGACACCGACCGCAGCGGCGGCAGCAGCAGGCTCCACTTCACCCGGTGCTCGCGGGTCTCGGCCCGACCGTCGGCCGAGCGCGACAGCACCGTGCAGCGGCGCACGCCCGGGGTCATGCGGGCGGCGCGGTCGCAGTCCAGGATCGTGCGCCAGACCACCTGCGGCGGGGCGGCGATGTCGATGGCCGCCCGCACCTCGCCGCCATGGGCGCGGGGATCGGCGCGCACGTCCAGCGCCACCTCGCCCGTCTCGACCCGGCGGATCCAGTCGGCGTCCAGCGCGACGTCGGCGCGCGCCGGGAGCGCTTGGGCGAAGGCCGCCAGGCACAGCAGGAAGGGAAAGGCGGCGACGCGACGCGACATGAGGCCAAGCTAACCCGCTCGCCTCCCGGTTGGCACGCCCTTTCGAGCTAAATCAGAACGCCTCGGCGACGATGGTCCCGTCGGGCAGCAGGGCCGCGCGCTTGAGGCCGCTCGACGCGAAAGGCATGGCCACATTGCCCTCGCGGTCGACCGACACCAGCCCGCCGTGGCCGCCCAGTTCGGCGACGCCTTCGATGGCGCCCCTGGCGGCCTCGTCCAGGCTCTGGCCGCCGAAGCGGATGCGGTGGGCGATCTGGGCGGCGACGGCGGTGCGGATGAAATATTCGCCCTGGCCGGTGCACGAGACCGCGGCCCAGCCGTCGGCCCAGGCCCCCGCGCCGATCACGGGACTGTCGCCCACCCGGCCCGGCAGCTTGCCGAACACGCCCGCCGTCGAGGTGGCGGCGGCCAGGCGCCCCTCCTGGTCCAGCGCCACGCAGCCGACCGTGCCGGTGGGCAGCACGTCCGGCGCGGCGTTGTCCTCGAAGGCGCCGGCGCGGGTGTAGTAGGCTTGCGGATCCTCGACCGTCTCCAGGCCCTGGGCGCGGGCGAAGCTCATGGCGCCTTCGCCGGCCAGCATCACGTGCGGGGTCTTCTCCATCACCGCCCGGGCGGCCAGGATCGGGCTGGCGAAGCCCTGCAGCGCGGCCACCGAACCGGCGCGGGTCGTGGCGCCGTCCATCAGGCTGGCGTCCAGCTCGTATTCGCCCGCGGCGTTGGGCGAGGCGCCCTTGCCGGCGATGTAGAGGCCCGAGGCCTCCAGCGCCGCCACCGTCTCGACCACCACGTCCAGGGCCGAGGCGCCGGCCGCCAGCCGCGCGCGCCCGGCCTCGATCAGGCCGCGCATGTGGGCGATCTCCACCGAATAGTCATGGCCGCGCTTGGCGCCGGCGCCGCCGTGCAGGGCGAGAGTAAAACGCTTGTTTGACATTCTGCTTCCTTGGCCGCGCGGCCTGCGTTAGCGTCGGCGTTCTAAAGAAAGAATACGGGAGAAGCGAGATGAAGGCGGTGCTCAGCAAGGCGGTCGGCGGACCCGAGACCCTGGTGCTGGAGGAGCTGCCCGATCCGACCCCCGCGCCCGGCCAGGTGCTGATCGACGTCAAGGCCTGCGGGGTCAACTATCCCGACCTGCTGATCATCCAGGACATGTACCAGTTCAAGCCGACCCGCCCCTTCGCGCCGGGCGGCGAGGTCTCGGGCGTCGTGGCCGCGCTCGGCGAGGGCGTCACCACGCTCGAGGTCGGCCAGCGGGTGCTGGCCTCCACCGGCTGGGGCGGCATGGCCGACAAGCTGGCGGTCGAGGCCGCCCGCTGCACGCCGATCCCCGACGCCATGCCCTTCGACGAGGCCTCGGCCTTCATCCTCACCTACGGCACCTCCTATTACGCGCTGAAGGACCGCGGCTTCCTCAAGCCCGGCCAGACCCTGCTGGTGCTCGGCGCGGCCGGCGGCGTGGGCCTTGCGGCCGTGGAGCTGGGCAAGGCCTTGGGCGCGCGGGTCATCGCCGCCGCCTCCAGCCAGGAGAAGGTGGATCTGGCCATCTCGCGCGGCGCCGACGCCGGCGTCGTCTATGCCCGCGGCCCGTTCGACAAGGACGGCCAGAAGGCGCTGGCCGACCAGCTGAAGGCCGCCTGCGGTCCGAACGGCTGGGACGTGGCCTATGACGCGGTCGGCGGCGACTATTCCGAGGCCACCATCCGCGCCGCCGGCTGGGGCGGCCGCATGCTGGTGATCGGCTTCCCGTCGGGCATCCCGAAGATCCCGCTGAACCTCACCCTGCTGAAGTCGTGCGACATCGTCGGCGTGTTCTGGGGCGCGGCCGTGGCCCGCGATCCGGCCGGCCACGCCGCCAATGTCCGCGAGCTGATGGACCTCTACGCCGCCGGCAAGATCAAGCCGTACGTCTCCGAGCGCTTCCCCCTGGAAAAGGCCGGCGACGCCATCGCCCACCTGGCCAGCCGCAAGGCCATGGGCAAGGTCGTGGTGACGGTGGAGTAGGGCGCTCCGCCAGGCGGCGTCGTTCGTGCGACGCCGCTGGCCCTGGGACGCGAATGCCCCTTAGACTACGGCCTGGGATCGAGGGGGGCTTTCGATGCTGGGTATGTTTGCCGCCGCGGCGCTGGCCGTGGCCGGCCCGCCGTCGGGCGGGGTGCTGCCGGCCGAGCAGGCCGCCTATGACGCCATGATCATCGAGCAGGCGAAGATCGCCGACGCCCGGTTCAACGGATCGCGCTGCGACGCCGCCCAGGTCGAGGTCGTGTCGATCAGGCCGTGGAAGATCACCAGCCGTCCGGACATGATCGTCTGGCGCGAGAAGGTGCGTGTCGCGGGCTGCGGCCGGACCTCCGTCGAGAACCTGAACATCGGCCGCTTCGAGGGAACACCGCCCTGGCGGATGACCAGCGGATTGCCCGGTGACAGTCTCGCCGAAGTGGATCTTCAGGAATGGACCTACAAGGCGGCCGTCGACGAGGTCTTCCAGGACCTCGGAGCCGGCTGCGAAGTGCGGCTGGCCGACGTCTATATCGCCGGCAGGCCGGGCGATGTCGCGGTGGCGCCGCCAGGCGCTGCGGCGCCGACGACCAGCAAGGGTCATCCAGGAATCGTGTTGCCGGACGCCCTGCGGCCCCATCTCGAGGGCCTCGACCTCACGGGCGCCTGGATGGAGGTCTGGCCGTTCCAGGTCTGCGGCAAGGACCGGACACTGGGCGTGACGTTCCTGCCGAGAAAGGACGGGCGCGGGAGCTTCCCGCTGTTCATGCCGATCTGGACCGAGGTGGCGGCGCACGGGCCAAGCGCGCTTCCGGCGCCGGCCTCGGCGCTGCCGTCTGCCGCCGTCCCATAATGAAACAGCAGTAAAATCATACGGTTAAATCTCGCTAAGGACGTCCTTTAGCGAAGCGGTTAGGTCACCTGAGCTATTGCTGCTCTTCGAATAGTCGGAGGCGGGGTTCAGATGTTCCTTCCTGCTCGCGACGCGTATCCTCTGGAGGCGCGCCGCCCGTTTCGCATGAACCGGCGTCCTGAAGAGCGCGTGAAGGTGCTCGGGGGCGAGATGGATCTCGTGCGCCCCGAAGAGGTCTTCCACTTCGTGGCGGGCCGGATCGCGGCCGGCAAGGGCGCGGTCGTCGCCAACCACAACCTGCACAGCCTCTACCTGATCCAGAAGGACCAGCAGATCGTCGACTTCTTCAAGTCGGCCGACCTGATCGAGGTCGACTCCGTGCCGCTGATCTTCTGGGCCCGCATCGTGGGCCGGGCCAGCCGCCGCTTCCACCGCTGCACCTATCTCGACTGGCGCAACGACTTCTGGGCGCGGGCCACCAAGGAAAACTGGAAGGTGTTCTTCGTCGGCGGCGCCCCGGGCGTGGCCGAGGCGGCGCTGGACAACATCCGCCGCGACTGGCCGACGGCCCAGGTCGAGAGCCATCAGGGCTATTTCGACGTCATCGACGGCAGCCTCGAGAACGAGGCGGTGGTCGAGAAGATCCGGGCCTACAAGCCCGACGTCCTGCTGGTCGGCATGGGCATGCCGCGCCAGGAGAAGTGGCTGCTGGAGAACCACAAGAAGCTCGACCCCTGCGTCGGCTTCACGGTCGGCGGGGCCTTCGACTACGAGGCCGGCGTGCAATTGGCCGCGCCGCGCTGGATGGGCCAGGTGGGCATGGAGTGGCTGTTCCGGCTGATGGCCGATCCGCAGCGCCTGTTCACCCGCTACTGCGTCGAACCGTGGCACCTGTTCGGTCCGGCGATGGTCGACGCCAAGAACGCCCTTGCGCGGCAGCTCAAGCCGGGCAAGAAGAAAAACCAAGTTTCGCCCGAGGCGTATCGTCGGGCGCCGGTTCTCAAGCCTTAAACCGACGTCCGTGGGGGACCTATGGGTTTGAACATCGAAAAGCCGCGCCGCCGCGCGATCGAACAGCCGAACGCCTGGCAGCGCGTCTGCGCCGCCTTCGGCCTGGCCGGACTCGTGCTGGCCTGGGTGGTGATGCTGGTTCCGTGCGCCCTGTGGCTGGTCTTCAGCCTGGTGACGCGACGGCCGGCCGTGGGGCGGCCGTTTCCGAACCGGGTCTTCGGTTCGCCCGCCAACTGACGCTGGGTAAGACTGGCCGCGCGCGGCCGGCCATTCCATGATCCTCCCGCGCTGAGCGGCCCGCCTCCAGAGGCCGCGAGCCAAGGGAGGAATCTGCATGGGCGGACGTCTGGACGGCAAGGTCGCCGTCATCACCGGAGCCAGCTCGGGCATAGGCCTGGGGGCCGTGGAACTGTTCGTCGCGCAGGGCGCCCGCGTCATCGCCGCCGACCTGCAGGCCGAGAAGGGCGAGATCCTCGAAAGGCGCTTTCCCGACGCCGTGCGCTTCGCCCGCTGCGACGTGACGCTCGAGGCCGACATCGCCGCGGCGATCGGCTTGGCGACGCAGGCCTTCGGCGGGCTCGACATCCTGTTCAACAACGCCGGCCACGGCGGCGCGCCGCACGGCGCGGCCGAGATCACCGGCGAGGCCTGGGACGCCACCTTCGCCGTGCTGCTGCGCGGTCCGGCGCTGGGCATGAAGCACGCCGTGCCGGCCATGCTGGCGCGGGGCGGCGGCTCGATCATCAACACCGCCTCGATCGCCGGCCTGCAGGCGGGCTTCGGGCCGCTGGCCTATTCCTCGGCCAAGGCGGCGGTGATCCACATGAGCCGCTGCGCGGCGGCCGAGCTGTCGCCGCTGGGCATCCGGGTCAACGCGCTGTGCCCCGGCCTGATCGCCACCTCGATCTTCGGGGCCTCGATCGGCCTGCCGCGCGACGTCGCCGACCAGATGGCCGCCCGCGTCGCCGAGATCGGCCCGAAGATCCAGCCGATCGCCAAGGCCGGCCTGCCCGACGACATCGCCCGCGCCGCCCTTTATCTCGCCAGCGACGACGCCGCCTTCGTCACCGGCACGCACCTGGTGGTCGACGGCGGCATCACCATCGGCCCGCGCAGCAGCTGGGACACCCGCACCCCCTCGCCGATCCTCGCCGCCATGGGCGTCTCGCCCGAGCAGGCGCAGGCGATGAAGGCGGCGCTGATCGCCGGCGAGGGCGGGTAGGGGGCCTACTTCGCCCCGCGCCCCACCGAGGCATAGGTGAAGCCCGCGCGGACCATTTCGGCGGGCTTGTAGATGTTGCGCAGGTCGACGACGACCGGGGCGGCCAGCAGGCCCTTGAGGCGGACG
>NZ_QHJY01000089.1 GCF_003185805.1 Caulobacter sp. D5 | reverse complement strand
GGACCAATCCCGACCAGCGCGACATCCACAACAAGAAGCCGGCCCTGCGCACCCGGCGGGTGATGAACCTGCTGGTGCTGGAGAACTTCACCGGCGGTCCCAAGGCCTGGAAGGGCGGGCCGCTCTACGACCCCGACACCGGGGACCGGGCTTCGACCGGCACCCTGACCCTGATCGACGACGACACCCTGGCGGTGAAGGGCTGCATCGCGCCGCTGCTTTGCCGGACCCAGACCTGGAAACGCGCGCGCTGAGTATCGGGCGCGCGGGCCCAATGAGTGCCCAGTAACGGGCGGCCCAGGCCGCCGCTTTTCATCCGATGGCTTCGAGGAAGCCGGCGTCGAAAGGGACGCCGGACGGGGGATTGCGACCATGCTGATCTGGATCGGCGCGCTTGCGCCTGTGGTGTTCCTGCTGGCCTTCGTGCAGGCCAGGGCGCTGGCCTGGGGCGCGGCCCTGGCGGCCTGGATCGCGGCGGGATGGGCCCTGGGCCTGGTGGGCGCGACGCAGGCCCTGGCGGCGGCGGCCGTTGTCGCGGTCTTCACCGCATTGTTCGCCCTGAGGCCGCTGCGCGCCGCCGTGCTGTCGGCGCCGGCCATGAAGGCCTTCGGCGCGATCATGCCGAAGATGAGCCCCACCGAGCAGGCCGCCGTCGAGGCCGGCAACGTCTGGTGGGACGCCGAGCTCTTTGCCGGCCGGCCCGACTGGAAGACGCTGCTGGCCACCCCGGCGCCGAAGCTGAGCCCCGAGGAGCAGCGCTTCGTCGACGTCGAGACCGAGCACCTGTGCGACCTGTCGAACGACTGGGAAAGCACCGCCGTCTGGCAGGACCTGCCGCCGGCCGCCTGGGCCTACGCCCGCGACAAGGGGTTCCTGGGGATGATCATCCCCAAGCAGTACGGGGGCCTCGGCTTCTCGGCCTACGCCCACAGCCAGGTGGTGCAGAAGCTGTCGACCCGCTGCTCGGCGGCGGCCGTGTCGGTGATGGTGCCCAATTCGCTGGGTCCGGCCGAACTGCTGCTGCACTACGGCACGCAGGCGCAGAAGGACCACTACCTGCCCAGGCTGGCGAGCGGCGACGAGATCCCGTGCTTTGCCTTGACCAACCCCTATGCCGGCTCGGACGCCGCCTCGATCACCGACACCGGCGTGGTCTGCCGCGGGACCTGGCAGGGCCGCGAGACCCTGGGTTTCCGCATCAGCTGGCGCAAGCGCTACATCACCCTGGCCCCCATCGCGACGGTGATCGGCCTGGCCTTCCGGGCCGTCGATCCGGACGGCCTGCTGGGGCTGGGCGCCGAGCCCGGCATCACCTGCGTGCTGATCCCGCGCGAGCATCCGGGGGTCAATATCGGCCGCCGCCACTGGCCGCTGAACGCAGTGTTCCAGAACGGTCCGATCACCGGCGACGACGTGTTCGTGCCGATGGAGATGGTGATCGGCGGCCAGGCCCAGGTCGGCCATGGCTGGCGAATGCTGATGGAGTGCCTGGCGGCCGGGCGGGCGATCTCGCTGCCGTCGTCCAACGTGGGCATGTCCAAGCTCGCGGTCGGCATGGTCGGGGCCTATGTGGCGATCCGCCGGCAGTTCAACATGCCGATCGGCGCCTTCGAGGGCGTGCAGGAGCCGCTGGCCCGCATGGCCGGCCATCTCTACGCCGCCGACAGCGTGCGACAGCTTGCGGCCGCGGCCCTGGACCAGGGCGAGAAGCCGTCGGTGGTCTCGGCGATCGCCAAATACCACGTCACCGAGCGCGCCCGCATCGTCGTCAACGAGGCGATGGACGTTGTCGGCGGCAAGGGCGTGTGCATGGGCCCCGGCAACTTCCTGGCCCGCGCCTACCAGCAGATCCCCATCGCCATCACGGTCGAGGGGGCCAATATCATGACCCGCACCCTGATCATCTACGGCCAGGGCGCGATCCGCTGCCATCCGTACGTCCTGACCCTGATGCGGACGACGCAAGAGCGTGACCTGAAGAGCTTCGACGCGGCGCTGTTCGGCTACGTCGGCTTCCTGTTCCGCAATCTGGCTCGATCGGCCGCCTTCGCCCTGACCGGCGGCGCGCTGATCGCCGCCCCGGCCGGCGCCGCGCCGCAGCTGGCCCGCTACTACCGCGCCGCGACCCGGTTCTCGACCCTGCTGGCCCTGGCCTCGGACATGTCGATGGCGACGGTGGGCGGCGCGCTGAAGCGCAAGGGCGCGCTGACCGGGCGTCTGGGAGACCTGCTGTCGCAGCTGTTTATCCTGTCGAGCGTGCTCAAGCGCTTCGAGGACGAGGGGCGGCCGGCCGAGGACCTGCCGTTCGTCCACTGGGCAGCGCAGGACGCCCTGTCGCGGGCCGCCGTCGCCTGGACGGCGCTGCTGGCCAACCATCCCAGTCGCGTGGTCGCCGGGCTGCTGGGCCTTGTCGGGGCGGGCCTCTCGGGCCTGACGCGCGGACCCAATGACGATGTCGCCTCCGCCGTCGCCGGCCTGATCCAGCGCCATGGTCCGGCCCGCGATCGCCTGCTGGCCGGGTCGTGGACGCCGCGCATCGAGGTCGATCCGATCGCCGCCACGGCGGTGGCCTTCGATCTCCATCCGCAGGTCGAAGCCATCGAGCGTCGCCTCAAGCCCGCCATCGCCGCCGGGACGATCGCCCGCGCGCCGCAGAACCTGACGCTGATGGACGCCTGGGCGGCCGAGGCGGAGGCCAAGGGCCTGATCGACGCCGCCGAACGCGACCTGGTCGGCCGCTTCGCGCACCTCGCCGACCAGGCGATCCAGGTCGACGACTTCCCGCAGGACTTCGGCCTGGGCGAGGGTCTGGCCCGCCGCAACGGGATCAAGGGCGCGGCGCGCGCCAAGAAGGAAGGGGTCGCCTGATGCCCGACCGCTATCTGGAATTCGCCAGCAGCGGCCTGGGCGGCTGGGTGGTCGAGGCCCTGGGCCTGCCCAAGCCCGCGCCGCTGCTGCGGCGAGGCGAGGGGGAGGCGCCGCCGAGCCTGCCGCTGCTGCTGGGTCCGCCGACGGCGGATGGCCGCATGGGTCCGGTGCTGATGCGGCTGGCCGCCGGCTCGGGCGTCGAGATCCACCACGCCTGGACGCCGGACGTGCGCTATGGCGGCCTGGTGTTCGACGCCTCGGCCTGCCTGGACGTCGCCGCGACGCAGGGGCTGTACCGGTTCTTCCACCAGGCGATCCGCTCGGTGGCCGAGCACGGCCGCATCGTCGTGGTCGGGATTCCGCCCGAGACGGCCAAGACCGCCGAGGGCGAGGCGATCCAGCGCGGGCTGGAGGGCTTCGTGCGGTCGCTGGCCAAGGAGGCGCGGCGCAGCATCGCCGTGCAACTGCTCTACGTGACGCCCGGCCGCGAGGATCAGGCGCAGAGCACCCTGGCGTTCCTGCTGTCGCCGCGCTCGGCCTATGTGTCGGGCCAGGTGATCCGGGTAGGCGCCGCCGCCGTGGCTGCCGACCCCGCCGTCGGCCACGCCGGCCGCCAGGTGCTGGTCACCGGCGCCGCGCGCGGCATCGGCGAGGCCATCGTCCGGCTGTTCGTCGCCGAGGGCGCCAAGGTCACGGCTCTGGACGTGCCCAGCGCCCAGGACGACCTGCGGGCCCTGGCCCAGGAACTGGGCGTCGATCCGCTGGCGCTGGACATCACCGCGCCGGAGGCGGCCGGCGTGCTGCTGAAGACGGCCCGGGCGAGGGGCGGGTTCGACGTGGTGGTGCACAACGCCGGCATCACCCGCGACCGCACCCTGGGCCGCATGGACGAGCGCGAGTGGAACAGCGTCATGGCCGTCAATCTCGGCGCGCCCCTGGCCCTGACCCGCGTGCTGCTGGAGGCCGGCGCGGTGCGCCGCAATGGCCGGATCGTGGCGGTCTCATCGCTGAGCGGCGTGGCCGGCAACATGGGCCAGACCAACTATGCGCTCTCAAAGGCTGGCTGGATCGGCGCAGTCGGCCGCATGGCGCGCGACGGGCTGGACCACGGCATCACCGTCAACGCGGTGGCGCCGGGCTTCATCGAGACCCGCATGACCGCCGCCATCCCGTTCGCGATCAGAGAGGCCGGGCGGCGGATGAACAGCATGGGGCAGGGCGGCAGCCCGGTCGACGTGGCCGAGACCATCGCCTGGCTGGCCCACCCGGCCAGCGGCGGCGTCAACGGCCAGGTGGTCCGCGTCTGCGGCCAGAGCCTGCTGGGGGCCTAGAACCATGTCCAACGCCGAGCCGGTGTCGCCCCTGGGCCTGGCCTGGGGTGCGGCGCGAGGGCTGCTGCGCGGCGCAACGGTCGGCGACCTGCCGTCCGTCAGCCTGCACGCCGATCAGGTCTGGGTGCGCGCCGAGGCCGTCAGGGCCTATGCCGGGCTGTGCGGCTTTGGGCTCGAAGCGGGCGTGCCGCCGACCTTCGCCCATATCCTGGCCTTCCCGTTGCAGATGCGGATCATGCTGGCGGCGGGGTTTCCGTTCCCGGTCATGGGCCTGGTGCACATCCACAACCGCATCCGCCAGCGCGCGCCTTTGCGGATCGGCGAGGCCCTGACGATCGGCGCCCGCACCGGCCGGCTGCTGGCCCACGACAGGGGCCAGGCCTTCTCGCTGGAGACCTGGGCGCTGCGCGACGGGGCCACGGTGTGGGAGGGAACGAGCGTCTATCTGCGCCTAGGCAAGCCCGGCCGAGGCGAGCCCGCGCCGTTGCTCGACGCCGGCGAGGCCCGGGCGCCGGTCGAGGCCTGGCAGGTCCCCGCCGACATCGGCCGGCGCTACGCCCAGGTGTCGGGCGACGCCAACCCGATCCACACCTCGCCGCTGGGCGCGCGGCTGTTCGGCTTTCCACGGCCGATCGCCCACGGCATGTGGGCCAAGGCCCGGGCCGTGGCGGCCCTGACCCGAGGTCAGGCGATCGAGGCGATCGAGGTCGATACGGCCTTCCGCGCGCCGCTGCTGCTGCCAAGCGAGGCCCGCCTGTCGAGCGGCCCCGGCGACGCCTTCGAACTGACGGACGCCTCGGGCGGCCGCACCCATCTGCGCGGGCGCCTGAGAAGCGCGCCCCAATCACAGGATCCATCCCCATGCTGACCTTGCCCGCGCCGCGCCGCGTCGCCGTGATCGGCGGCCGCCGCATTCCCTTCGCACGTTCCAACACCGCCTATGCCGAGGCCTCCAACCAGGACATGCTGACCGCCGCCCTCCAGGGTCTGGCCGACCGCTTCGACCTGCACGGCCTGCGCCTGGGCGAGGTGGCGGCCGGCGCCGTGCTCAAGCATTCGCGCGACATCGCCCTGACCCGGGAGAGCTTGCTCTCGACCACCATCGGTCACGACACCCCCGCCTACGACGTGCAGCAGGCCTGCGGCACGGGTCTGGAGGCGGCGATCCTGGTGGCCAACAAGATCGCCCTGGGCCAGATCGACGTCGGCATAGCGGGAGGCGTCGATACGACCTCGGACGCGCCGATCGCCCTCAACGAGGACTTCCGCAAGGCGCTGCTGGCGGCCAATCGCCAGAAGACGACGGGGGCCAAGGTCAAGGCCCTGGCGGGCGCAGGTCTGACCGCGCCGTTCCGCCCCGAGCCGCCGCGCAACGCCGAGCCGCGCACGGGCCTCTCCATGGGCGAGAGCTGCGAATTGATGGCCAAGCGGTGGGGCGTCGCCCGCGAGGAGCAGGACGCCCTGGCGATCCGCAGCCACCGGCGAATGGCGAAAGCGTATGACGACGGCCTGTTCGACGACCTCGTCACGCCGTTCCGGGGGCTGAAGCGCGACAATAACCTGCGGCCCGACATCGACCCGGCCAAGCTGGCGACGATGAAGCCGGTGTTCGACCGCGAGCACGGCACGCTGACGGCGGCCAATTCCACACCCCTGACCGACGGCGCCTCGGTGGTGCTGCTGGCCAGCGAAGACTGGGCCAGGGCGCGGGGCTTGCCGATCCTGGCCTTCCTGCTAGCCGGCGAGACGGCGGCGGTGGACTTCGTGGGCGGCGACGAGGGCCTGCTGATGGCCCCGGCCTACGCCGTGCCGCGCATGCTTGGGAAGCTGGGCCTCTCCTTGCAGGACTTCGACTATTACGAGATCCACGAGGCCTTCGCCGCCCAGGTGCTGTGCACGCTGAAAGCCTGGGAGGACGACGATTATGCCCGCACGCGGTTGGGGCTGGAGCGCGCGCCGGGGGCCATCGACCGCGACAAGCTGAACGTGCACGGAAGCTCGCTGGCCGCCGGCCACCCGTTCGCCGCCACCGGCGGTCGGATCCTGGCGCATCTGGCGACCATGCTGGACCGCAAGGGAAGCGGCCGGGGTCTGATCTCGATCTGCGCAGCCGGCGGCCAGGGCGTCGTGGCGGTGCTGGAGAAATGACCCGCGCGCCGATCATCCAGGGCGTCGACGGGGCCGACGCCGAACAGCTGTGGGCCGAGCGCTTCTGGACCCGCGCCTATCGTCCCGACGTGCCGGCGACGATCGACGACGAGCTGGCGCTGTGGCGGTCGGTCGGCCAGCTGTTCGAGCACGACGCGGCGCGTTTCGCGCAACGCACCGGCTTCGTCAGCATGGGCTCGGGAGTCGACTACGGCCGGGCTCTCAAGGACGCGCGGGCCTTCGCCGCCTGGCTGCAGGCGGCGGGCGTGCGCCAGGGCGAGCGGGTGGCGCTGATGATGCCCAACTGCCTGCAATATCCGATCGCCCTGTTCGGCACGCTGATCGCCGGCGCCGTGGTGGTGAACGTCAACCCGCTCTACACGCCGCGCGAGCTGCGCCACCAGCTGGAGGACAGCGGCGCGGTCGCCATCGTGGTCATGGACATGTTCGCCCACACCCTGGAGCAGGCGATCGAGGGCACGGCGCTACGCCAGGTGGTCGTCACGTCGATGGGCGACATGATGGGGCTGGCCAAGGGGACGGCGATCAACGTCCTGATGGGTCATGTCGAGAAGCTGGTCCCGAAGTGGCGGCTGCCCGGCGCCCTGCGCTGGCCGGCGATGATGCGGCGGGCGCGGCGGCTGAAGCTGTCGCCTGTCGAGGTGCGCCCCGAGGATCTGGCCTTCCTGCAATATACCGGCGGCACGACGGGGTTGGCCAAGGGGGCCATGCTGACCCACCGCAACATCCTGGCCAATGTGCTGCAGGGCCGCGCCTGGATCATGACCCAGATCCCGCCCGACCAGGCGGTGGGCAACGTCACCATGCTGCCGCTCTACCATGTGTTCTCGCTGACGGCGAACCTGCTGATGTTCGTCGGGGTGGGCGGTCGCAATATCCTGATCGCCAATCCGCGCGACGCCAAACGGGTGGAGTGGGTGCTGCGCAAGGAGCGGTTCGCGGGGCTGGCGGGGCTGAACACCCTGTTCGCCAGCCTGCTGAAGAACGACGCCTTCCGGGGGCGCGATTTCTCGGAGCTCAGCCTGACCATCGCCGGCGGCATGGCCACCCAGCGGGCCGTGGCCGAGGAGTGGGAGCTGGTCACCGGCTGCCCGGTGATCGAGGGCTACGGCCTGACCGAATGCTCGCCGATCGTCTGCGTGGGGTATGTCGATCTGGAACGCCCCGAGACCATGGCCTTCGACGGCACGGTGGGCCTGCCGGTTCCCTCGACCGAGGTGCGCATGCGGCGCGAGGACGGCTCCTGGGGCGGCGTCGACGAGCCGGGCGAGCTGTGCGTGCGCGGGCCGCAGGTGATGAAGGGCTACTGGAACCATCCAGGCGAGACGGCGCGGGTGCTGTCGGCCGACGGCTGGCTCTCGACCGGCGACGTCGCCGTCATGCAGGCCGACGGCCGCGTGCGGCTGCTGGACCGGCTGAAGGAGATGATCCTGGTCTCGGGCTTCAACGTCTATCCCAGCGAGATCGAGGACGTGGTCGCCGCCCACCCCCTGGTCGACGAGGTCGCCGCCGTCGGCGTGCCCGACCCGGTGCAGGGCGAGCGGATCAAGGTGGTGGTCGTGGCGCGCTCGGCCGAGCTGACGGCCGAGGCGGTGATCGCCTGGTGCCGCGAGCGGCTGACGGGCTACAAGGTGCCGCGCATCGTGGAGTTCCGCGTCGAGCCGCTGCCGAAGACGGCGGTGGGCAAGGTGCTGCGGCGGGAGTTGCGGTAGGGCTTCCCCTCAGATCGTCATCCTGGGCGGAGGACCGCGAAGCGGTCCGCAGACCCGGGACCTCGGGGCGGCCGCGCTCGCGCCCAGTCCCCCTGGGTCCCGGCTCTCCGCTTCGCTACGGCCGGGATGACGACGAGTTTGGGGCTGAGCTCGTCGAAGGCTGGGCCTCGCGCACCGCGCCCCGCGTCACCACCAGCCCGAACAGCGCCGCCAGCGGGAAGGCGGCGACGCCGTAGACCGCGGCGGGCAGGCTGACCTCGGGGCGTTGCAGCACCGACTGGGCGATGACGATGGCCAGGGCGGCGTTGTGCAGGCCGACCTCGAAGGCGCTGGCGATCGCCTGGTCGCGGGGCACGCGCAGCAGCCGCGGCACGACGAAGCCGAGGGTCAGGCTGGCCAGGCAGAAGACGACGGTGACGCCCGCCAGGGCCAGGATCTCGTCGCGCAGCTCGGCCAGGTTCGAGGCCACGGCGCCGATGACCAAGACGGCCAGGAACAGGCTGGAGGCGATGCGCACCGGCTTGTCCATGGCGCGGGCGAAGCGCGGTTTCAGGCGGCGGGTCAGCATGCCCAGCGCCACGGGGACCAGCACCACCAGGAACACCTCGACCGTCTTGTCCAGGCGCAGGCCGACGCGGGCGTCGCCGGGCTCGAACACCGCGATGGCCAGGTTGACGACCAGCGGCAGGGTGATGACGGCCAGCACCGAATTGATCGCCGTCAGGCTGACGTTCAGCGCCACGTCGCCGCGAAAGAGGTGACTGTAGAGATTGGCCGCCGTCCCGCCCGGTGAAGCCGCCAGCAGCATCAGCCCGACCGCCATGGCCGGCGGCAGGTCGAACAGCAGCGCCAGGGCGAAGGCGACGAGCGGCAGGATCAGCACCTGGCAGGCCAGGGCGACCAGGGCCGCGCGCGGCTGGCGGGCCACCCGGGTGAAGTCGGCCGGGGTCAGGTCAAGGCCCAGGCCGAACATGATGATCCCCAGCGCTGCCGGCAGGCCGGTGGTGATCAGCGGCGAGGCCAGGCCCTCCACGGCTCAGACCGCGCCGGCCAGGGCCAGGCCCGCGGCCCGTCCCGAGAAGATGCAGCCGCCGAGGAAGGTGCCCTCCAGGGCGTTGTAGCCGTGCAGCCCCCCGCCGCCGAAGCCCGCCGCCTCGCCGGCCGCGTAGAGCCCCTCCAGCACCTGGCCGTCGGGGGTGAGCACGCGGCTGGAAAGGTCGGTCTGCAGGCCGCCCAGCGACTTGCGGGTCAGGACGTGCAGCTTGACCCCGATCAGCGGCCCGGCGGCGGGATCGAGGATCCGGTGCGGCGCGGCCGTGCGGGCCAGGCGATCGCCCAGCGACCTGCGGCTGTTGTGGATGCCCATCACCTGCAGGTCCTTGGCGAAGGGATTGGCGATCTGGGCGTCGCGGTCCTCGATCTGGCGGCGGACCAGGGCGGCGTCGAGCAGCGGCGTCTGGGTCAGGCCATTCATCTTGGCGACCAGATCCTCCAGCCGCTCGGCGACCACGAAGTCGGCGCCGTTGCGCTTGAAGGCGTCGACCTCGGGCGGCGCGCCCTTGCCCAGGCGCGACTTGAGCAAGCTCAGACGCCGGCGGTTGGTGATGTCGCCGTTCTGCTCGGAGCCGGAGAGGGCGAACTCCTTCTCGAGGATCTTCTGGGTGACGATGAACCAGCTGTGGTCGTGCTGCGCCAGGTCGGGCGTCGTGCGCAGGTGGCGCAGGGTGGCGACGGTGTCGTAGCCGGGCAGGGCGGGGAAGGGCAGGCGCCGGCCCAGGGCGTCGAACCACATCGACGAGGGGCCGGGCAGGATGCGGATGGCGTGGCTGGGCCAGATCGGCGCCCAGTTCCGCACGCCTTCCACGTAGTGCCACATGCGGTCGCGGTTCACGAGGCGGGCCCCTGCGTCGCCGGCGATGTCGAGCATGCGGCCGTCCACATAGGCCGGCACGCCGGTGATCATGCTGGCCGGCGCCGTTCCCAGGCGCTCGGGCCAGTAGCGGCGGACAAGGTCGTGATTGCCGCCGATGCCGCCAGTGGCCAGCACCACGGCCTGGGCCTTCAGCGTGAAGTCGCCCACGACTTCGCGGTTGGACGGCGCGCCGCGCGGGGCGTCGTCGGGCGCCAGCACCGCGCCGGAGACGCCCGTGACCCGGCCGCCCTCGACGACCAGGTGATCGACCCGGTGGCGGTGATGGAATGTCAGCTTGCCGTCGGACGCCGCCTGCCGGGCGCTGTCGGCGAAGGGTTCGGAGACGCCGGTGCCGGTGCCCCAGGCGACATGGAAGCGGGGCACGGAGTTGCCGTGACCCCTGGCCTGGCCGGCTCCGCGCTCGGCCCAGCCGACCATCGGCGTCAGGCTGATGCCGTGGCGGCGCAGCCAGTGGCGCTTCTCGCCGGCGGCGAACTCGACATAGGCCCGACCCCAGCGGATCGCCCATTCGTCCTGCGGCAGGGGACCGTCCAGGCGGTCCCAGCCGGCGCTGCCGGTCCAGTCGCGCCAGGCCAGCTCCAGGCTGTCGCGGATGCCCATGCGGCGCTGCTCGGGCGAGTTCACCAGGAACAGCCCGCCGAACGACCAGAAGGCCTGGCCGCCCAGGTTGGCGGGGTTCTCCTGGTCGAGCAGGGCGACCCGCTTGCCGGCCCGGACGAGTTCGTCGGCGGCCACCAGCCCGGCCAGTCCGCCCCCCACGACGATGACGTCGGCATCCATGTTTTCGCCCTCCCGATCGGCGCTGAACCTTGGCTGTTTTTACAGCGATGTAAATATTAATTCGAGGTCAGGAACAGGCCCGATCGTCCGGCTCCGGAGGGCCTTGAAAAGCGATCTTCGACACGCGCCGCCTTGCCCCAGAAGGCGCGCCGGCAGACTGCCGTAGCGTAACTGAACATCGATGTAAGTAATGTATTGACATGCTAGTGAATAGGTAGATCGTACAACCCAACCGTGGGGCGGAGCCGCCATGCCGCGCGGAGATTGATGAGGGGCGGGGGAAACGTTCACCGGGCCAGACGCAGAGCTGGCCGGGGCAGGGGAGGATAGGGCATGGCTGCAAAAGCCTGCGTGCGCGCGCGTCTGGCCGTCACCGCATCCGCCATGGCGCTCGCCGTGGCGGCGGGGCCGGCTTTGGCGCAGGACGCCACGACCCAAGTAGAGGACATCGTCGTCACCGCGCAGAAGCGCGAGGAGTCCATCCAGCAGGTGCCGATCGCCGTAACGGCCCTGTCTTCGGAAGCGCTCAACGAACGCAAGATCGAGGGCGGCTCCGAACTGATGCGCGCCGTGCCGAACGTCTCGTTCTCGAAGGCGAACTTCAGCATGTACAACTTCTCGATCCGCGGGGTCGGGACCAAGGCGATCTCGGCCAGCAGCGATCCCGCCGTGGCCGTCAGCTTCAACTCCACGCCGCTGATCCGCAACCGGCTGTTCGAGCAGGAATACCTGGACGTGGCGCGGGTCGAGGTGCTGCGCGGACCGCAGGGCACGCTCTACGGCCGCAACGCCACGGGCGGCGTCGTCAACATGATCCCGAACCTGCCGGGCCGGGAATTCGAAGGCTTCATCAAGGGCGAGGTCGGCAACTACGACAGCCGGCGGATGCAGGCCCTGATCAACGTGCCGATCGGCGAGACCTTCGCCCTGCGCCTGGCCGGCTCGGCCACCAAGCGCGACGGCTTCGACTACAACAGCTTCAACGACACCAAGGTGAACGACCGCGACCTGTGGTCCACCCGCCTGTCGGCGGCCTGGGAGCCGACCAGCCGCCTGCGCACCAACGCGATCTGGGAGCACTTCGAGGAAGACGACAACCGCTCGCGGACGGGCAAGCAGCTCTGCACCACCGATCCGGGCCCGACCACGGTGGGCGCCGTGACGATCACCTCGGCGCTGATCCGCAACCGCCTGAGCCAGGGCTGCCTGCCGGGCTCGCTGTACAATGACGCGGCCTATGGCGTGCCCAACGGCGGCGCCTTCGCGCACATCTTCCTGGCCTCGGTGTCGCTGGGCCAGAACGCGGCCAACCAGACGGTGTTCGCCGTGCCGCTGGGCACCGATCCCTATGCCGGCCTGACCCAGTCGAAGGACCTGCGCGAGATCGCAACCAGCTACGACCCGGTCTTCCGCGTGAAGAACGACGTCTTCCAGTTCAACATCGAGTTCGACCTGACCGACAAGCTGAAGCTGATCTCGCAGACGGCCTACGCCAAGGACGACTACTACTCGACCCAGGACTACAACCGCTTCGTCTCCAACCCGATCTTCAGCAGCACCGACGGGCTGCGGGACGTGCTGGGCCAGCCGATCGTGGGCAAGTCGTTCCTGTCGGGCGGCTACTACACCGACCCGCAGCTGGGCACGTCGAACCGGATGGTCTCGGCCGACCTCAGCCGCTCCGACAACCGCCAGTGGACCCAGGAACTGCGCCTGCAGTCGTCCTTCGACGGGCCGTTCAACTTCAGCCTCGGGGCCAACTACATCGACTTCAAGTCGGCCGACGACTACTTCGTGTTCAACAACGTCTTCACGTTCCTGGCCGAGTACTACTACAACGTCGACGTCACCCTGCCGAGCAACCAGGGCCGCCAGACCGCGCCCTGCACGCCGACCACGGCCAAGGAATGCGTCTATGTCGACTATTCGTCGCTGGATAACCTGGCGGGCGACGGTCACAACTACTTCCGCAGCAAGAACGCCATCCACACCCGTTCTTGGGGCATCTTCGGCGAGGCCTATTACGACCTCTCGCCCACTTGGCGGCTGACCGCGGGCCTGCGCTACACCGACGACCGCAAGGTCAGCACGCCCTATCCCAGCCAGCTGCTGCTGGGCGCCGACCGGGGCACGCCGGGCACGTCGTCGGGCGGCTATGTCAGCCGCGGCTATCCGGCGCTGCCGGACATCGACCAGCAGTGGGACGCTCTCACCGGCCGGCTGGTGGTCGACTGGAAGCCGGACTTCAGCTTCACCGACGACACCCTGATCTACGCGTCCTATTCGCGCGGCTACAAGGGCGGCGGCGCCAACCCGCCGCGGGTCGACATCAACCCGACGGTGATCCAGTACCAGCCGCTGGCCGAGACCTTCGATCCCGAATACGTCAACGCCTTCGAGATCGGGACCAAGAACACCCTGGCCCACGGCATGGTCCGCTTCAACGCGACGGCCTTCTACTACGACTACAAGGACTACCAGGTCTCGCAGATCGTCGACCGCATCTCGCTGAACGAGAATTTCGACGCCCGCACCTGGGGCGTGGAGCTGGAGACGGTGTTCCGGCCCACCCGCGACTTCCGGCTGGACGCCAACCTCGGCTACCTGAACACGCGGATCGCCGACGGCGAGGGCTCCATCGACGTCATGAACCGCACCCAGGGCAACGCCGACTGGATGGTGCTGCGGCCGTGGCTGCAGGTGCCGTCCAACTGCGTGGCGCCGACCAAGTACGTCGAGACCGTCCTGTCCCGGCCGTTCCCGGTGGAGCTGACGACCCTGGCCCTGCAGGCCCTGTGCGGCGGCTCGCTGCGGACGGGGACGTTCAACCCGAACTTCACCTCGACCCTGCCGTTCTGGCGGCTCTACGGCTTCACCTACGATCCGCTGACCGAGGCCCCCAACGGCGGTCGCGGCTTCGAGGCCGACCTCAGCGGCAACGAACTGCCCAACGCCCCGAACTGGACCGCCAACATCGGCGCCCAGTACACCTTCCACAAGGACGACTGGGCCCTGACGCTTCGCGGCGACTACTACTACCAGGGCAGCAGCTACGCCCGCGTCTACAACACCGAATACGACCGGCTGAAGTCGTGGGACAACGTCAACGTCTCGGTGACGCTGGAGAAGCCCTCCGACGGGCTCGTCTTCCAGGCCTACGTCAAGAACCTGTTCGACAAGACCCCCATCACCGACAGCTTCACCAACAGCGACGACACCGGCCTGACGGCCAATGTCTTCACCCTCGATCCCCGTCTCATCGCGGTCAGCGTGTCCAAGCGCTTCTAGGCCCTCTCGGTGACTCGCCGCCCCTTCCCGGGGCGGCGATTTTTTCGCCCCCGACGTTCCACGAAGGAACGCCGGGCGCTGGCGCGACTCGTCTATAAGTCGTTGAAAATACTGTATTATTTTGTTTGACTCCCTCTGCATTTCGCAGTTGCATCACCCCGCCGCCCCAATGCGCGGTTGCAATAAAAAACATCGGAGGAAGACGTCATGTTGAAGACCGCTTCTGTTCTTGCCGCCGCCGCCCTCGGCTTCGCCGGCCTGGCCGGCGCCAGCTCCGCCTCGGCCGCGACCATCGCCCCGGCCGGCGGCAGCTTCACGCTCACCGGCACCCTGACCCTGAGCCAGACGACCACCGTCAACTGCGCCGTCACCCTGACGGGCACGGTGAACGCGGCCGGCACCGCCGCCACCATCACCGGCGGTTCGTTCGCCCCGGGCAGCTGGCAGTGCGGCTGGCTGGTGGTTCCGTCGGGCTTCCCCTGGACCGTGACCCCGAACTCGACCACCCAGATCACCGTGTCGGGTATCGCGGCCAGCTCGATCGCGGGCAGCTGCTCGGGCACCGTCAGCCTGGACTGGAACAACGCCACGCCGGGCAGCGCGACCTTCAAGGCCGCCCCCAACAACCAGATCGGCGGCAGCCCCAGCGTCTGCACGCTGGTCGGCACGCTGACGGCCAGCAGCTCGACCCCGCTGTCGATCTCCTAAGCCCAGGCTCCGGAGATCGGTTGGATTTCGATCCACCCCTCGACTCGCCGGGAGCCTTCGGGTTCCCGGCGTTTCTTGCTTTCAGGGAGCGGCGGCTCCGCTCCCGCGACAGGTCATTGGGGAGAAGACGTCATGTCGAAGAGCGTTTCCCTGGCGGTCGCCGCCAGCCTCGCGGTCGCCGGCCTCGCATCCGCCGCCTCGGCCGCGACCTTCACGCCCAACAGTTCCTCCACGACCGTTCCGGTCACCTTCGCTGGTACGCTGACCCTCGGCCCCACGCCCATGAGCTGCTCGACCATCCTGACCGGCGTGGTGAACCCGGGCGGCGGCAGCGTGACCATCACGGGCGGCTCCATGGCGCCAGGCAGTTGGCAATGCGGATGGCTGGCCATCCCCGCGAGCTTTCCCTGGACGCTGACGCCGCTGACCACGGCCCAGGTCAGCCTCTCGCCGATGGCGCTGACGGGCGGTCTGAGCGAATGCTCGGGCGTAGTCACGGCCAGTTGGGCCAACCCCGGCACGATCATCTTCAACGCCACGGTCATTCCGGGCGCGCCGGCATGCCAGGTCAGCGGCGCGCTGAGCAGCACGCCGAACGTCGCCATCCAATAGACGGCCCGATCAGCCGACGACAGGCGGGCGCTTGACGCCGCCCGCCATCCGGCCGACCGTCCGCCGACTGAGATGCGGCCGGGGCGGCCGCCGTGATCGGGGAGGTCGCCGGTGTCGTTCTTCAAGTCGGGCCTCGCCGCCCTGGCGATGCTGATGCTGTCGTCGGCGAGCTTGGCCCAGGCCCAGGTTCAGGCGCCGGGTCCCGACATCTTCGGCGTCTGGCGCAATCCCAAGGACAGCGTCCATGTCGAGATCAAGCCGTGCGGCGGCGAGGTCTGCGGCTATGTGATCTGGGCCAATGACGAGGCGCGGACGGACGCGCGCAAGGGGTCGGGCGGCGAACTGGTGGGCCGGCAGCTGCTCAGCGACTTCTCCCGCGGCGACAAGGGCGAGTGGCGCGGCAAGGTGTTCGCGCCCGACGTCAACATGACCTTCTCGGGCCGGGTGCTGGTGCTCGACGCCGGCAAGCTGAAGGCGCGCGGCTGCGTGCTCGGCAACTTCCTGTGCAAGACGCAGGTCTGGACGCGGGTGGCCTAGGGCTGGGCGCGCACGCCGGCGAGGAAAGCCCAGCTGACCGACAGGCCGGGCTGCAGGGTGCCCGCATCGACGAAGGCGTGGCCGAAGCGGTCGTCAGCCTTGCGATAGGCCAGCTCGACCATGCCGCCGCGCGAGCACAGCACCGAGGCGCGGGTCCGGTAGCCGCAGCGGAGCACGACCTCGACGGTGTCGCCGTCCGCCACGGGGAAGGGGGTCTTCTGGGGTTTCTTGCGGGCAAGCATGGCGGGCACTCATGGAAGGGGCCGGGGACGGATCCCCGGCGTTTGCATCCACGATGAACGGCGCGTGATTAATCGCACCTGAACAGCGGCTTAAGGCCGCAGCCTCATGCTCAAGCTTCCCGATCAGGCTTCGTCCACGACCGTGTTCGACAGCAGGCCGACGCCCGTGATCTCGACCTCGACGACGTCGCCGGCCTTCATCCAGAGCGGCGGTTCGCGCTTGGCGCCGACGCCGCCCGGCGTGCCGGTCAGGATCAGGTCGCCCGGCGACAGCGGGGTGAAGCCCGACAGATAGGCGATGATGGTCGGCAGCGGGAAGATCAGGTCGGCGAGGCTGGCGTGCTGCACCTGCTGGCCGTTCAGGCGGGTGGTGACGGTGACGGCGTTCAGGTCGTCGATCTCGTCGGGCGTGACCAGCCAGGGGCCAAGGCCCCCGGTGCCGGGGAAGTTCTTCCCGGGCGTGAACTGCTGGGTGTGCCATTGCCAGTCGCGCACCGAGGCGTCGTTGGCGCAGGCGAAACCGGCCACGTGGCTCATGGCGTCGGCCTCGCTGATGTGGCGACCGCCCTTGCCGATGACGATGGCCAGTTCGCCCTCGTAGTCGAGGCTGGTCGAGCTCTTGGGCCGCACGATCGGACCGCCGTGCGGGGTCAGGGTGTCGGCGAAGCGGGTGAAGATCGACGGGTGGCCGACCTTGGCCCGGCCGGTCTCCTGGCGATGGGTCTCGTAGTTGTGGCCGACACAGAAGATCTTGCCCGGGGTGGTGACGACCGGCAGCAGCTGGATCTCGGAGACCGGCACGTCGAAGGCCGCCTCGGCGGCCAGGGCCGGGATGGCGTCCAGGCGCAGGGCGGCGACGAGGTCGTGCTCGTCCGGTCCGGCGATGGCGCCGAAGTCGGCGACGCGGTCGCCCTGGATCGCGCCGTAGGAGGCGACGCCGTCACGCAGGAAGCTGATCAGTTTCATAAGCTTGGTCTCGATTCTTGAGGTGCGTTGCGTCTAGGCGACCGGCAGCGGCGCGTGGCCGAAGGTGCGCTCGGCGGTGTTGAGGCCGGCGAAGTCCTTGCCCGACAGGCCCCACTGGTCGATGCGGCCCTCGGGCCAGGTCCAGTCCTCGGGCGCGCCGACCTTGTAGTCGTCGGGGATGATCTCGACGGCGGTCGAGAACTCCACGACCGCGCCGAACGGGGCGATGAAATAGGCGAAGACGTTGTCGCCCGGGCCGTGGCGGCCGGGCCCCCAGGCCGGGACCGCGCCGGTGTCGCGCAGGCGGCCGACGCCGCGCATCACCGCATCCAGGTCGGCCATCTCGAAGGCGATGTGGTTGAGCGAGGTGAAGCCGGCGCGGGCGAAGGCGGTGGAGTGGTGCGAGGCGTTGCAGCGCACGAACACCATGCCCTTGGTGCGGTCGGAGACCTTGAAGCCCAGGGCGGCCTCGGCGAAGTCGGCCGTGGCCTCGGCGTTGGCGGCGTTCATGACCACGTGGGTCAGCTTGACCGGCAGGTCGCGGCCCTCGATCGGCTCTGCCAGGGCCGCGCCGTGCAGGAAGCGGAACACCTCGCCCTCGGGCAGCTGGACCAGGACGCCCCGGCCGCCGCCGAGATCCTCGGACATGGTCTCGACCACCGGGGCGCCGGCGGCGCGGGCCTTGGCGGCGATCGCCTCGACCTCCGCCTCCTCGCCGACAAAGGTGGTGCAGCGCACCGACGGGCCGGCCGTCTCGGTCATGGCCACGAGATAGGGGAACGGCCCCGAACCGCGCAGATAGCGGGTCTCGCCTGCGGTCCCGGCGTCGGCCAGGCCCCAGGTCCCGGTCAGGAAATCGACGGCCGCGGCGGTGTCGGGCAGGTTCAGTTCGATGCTGCGAAGGCGCATGGGGGACACTCTAGGCTTGCGGCGCGGGCGCGCCGCCGGGATCGGGGGTGAGGCTGGCGGCGATCACGCCGGCGATGGCGCAGGCCTCGTCGGCGTCGCCGGTGTCGCCGCTGACGCCCACCGCGCCGATGATCCGGCCGCCTTCGTCACGGATCAGCACGCCGCCGGGCGAGGGGGCCATGGCCCCGCCGCTGATGGCGAAGAGGGCCGAGTAGAACACCGGGGCGGCGTTGGCGCGCTTGGCCAGCTCACGGCTGCCGTAGCCCATGCCCAGAGCGCCGGTGGCCTTGGCGACGGCGATCTGCGGCCGCATCAGGCTGGCGTCGTCCTCGCGCTTGAGGGCCACCAGGTGCGCGCCGGCGTCGAGCACGGCCACGGCCAGCGGCTGGTAGCCGTCGCGACGGGCTTGGGCGAGGGCCGCGTCGACGATGATGGAGGCGGCCTCCAGGGTCAGGCGGGACATGCGGTCTCCTTGGGCGCTTCGACCTTGAGAGAGAGGTCGGCGCAAAGCTGGTCGATCAGGGCGGGCAGGGCGTCGGCGATCTCGGCGACGCCGTAGACGTAGCGGTCGGGGCGCAGCAGCACGGCGGCCGCGCCCTTGGCGTCGAGCCAGGCGGTCAAGGCGCCGTCGGCGTCGTCGAGGCCCTCGCCGATCACGTGGAGCGAACCGCCGATGCGGGCGAAGGCGGGCGATGCGGCCACCGGTTCGCGGGCGATGACCGCGAAGCCCTCGCCCAGCACATCGTCGAGCAGGACGCCGCCGACGCGGGGGTGGATGAAGCGCTCGCCGGATCCGGGGCGGGCGACCCCGGCCTGGTAGGCGGGGATCAGGTCGGCGGCCGTGGTTCCGGGCTTGGCGGCGGCCATGACCTCGCGCATGTGGGCGTCGCGCTCGGCGGCCTTGGCGGGGTCGAGCTGGCAGATGTAGCGGCCCGCGTTCACGGCCGCGCCGATGACGCCGCGTACGTGCGGGTCGCGCTCGGGCTGGTAGGTGTCGAGCAGAGCGTCCTCGGCCAGGCCGGAAATCACCAGCGGCAGCTTCCAGGCCAGGTTCGAGACGTCGCGCAGGCCATGACACATGCCCTGGCCGAAGAACGGCGGGGTCTGATGGGCGGCGTCGCCGGCCAGGAACACCCGGCCCACACGCCAGCGCTCGGCGACCAGGCCATGGAAGCGATAGGTGGCGGCGCGCACCAGGCGATAGGTCGAGCCTTCGACCCAGGGCGCGATCAGGGCCTCGACCTGCTGCGTCGCCATCATCGCCTGGTCGTCCTCGCCGGGCAGCAGCATGAACTCCCAGCGGCGGTGATTGCCGCGGCCCGGCACGATGGTGGCCGGACGGCGCGGGTCGCACAGCATCACCGACAGCTGCTGCAGATCAGCGCCCGCCGGCAGGCCGGGAATGTCGGGGAAGACGATCGGGCCGTCGACCTCTGCGTCGACGACGAGCCAGGGCTCCTCGAAATCGAGGTCGTCGAGCCTGACGCCCAGGCTCTTGCGCACGGCGCTGCGGGCGCCGTCGCAGGCGATCACCCAGTGGGCGCGCAGGGTCTCGCCGCCGGCCAGCGCGAGGTCGGCGCCGTCGGCGTCCTGGGTCAGGCTTTCCAGCCTGGCGCCCAGGCGCAGGGTGACGGCCGGGAAACGGGCCAGGGCGTCGCGAAGCTGCGCCTCAAGCTCGGGTTGGTAAAAGAAGTAGTCGTTGGCCCAGCCAAAGCGCTTGGCCTGGCCGGCGGTGCCCATGTAGCGGATCACCCCGCCGTCGGCGCCGATGTGCAGGTGGCCCTGCGTCTCGCGCATCAAGGGATGCAGGCGCTCGACGAGACCCGCGCCCTGGAAGATGCGCATCATCTCGTGGTCGAGGTGGACGGCGCGGGGCAGGGGATGAGGATCGCGCTCCTGCTCGAGCACCAGAACGCTGAGGCCCGCCTGGCCCAGGAGGTTGGCGGCCAGGGCCCCGACGGGGCCGCAGCCGACGATGGCGACGTCGTAAATCATCACAGGTGCTTGTCGAGGAAACGGACGATGGCGGGAGCGACCCGGCCGGCGGCGGTGTGGGGCGTGTCGACCTCTTCCTCGCTGAACCAGAAATGGCCGGCGTCGGGCACGGGCAGGGTGCGCACGAAGAAGCGGGCCTGGCGCAGGGCGCGGGCGAAGGCTTCCGACTGGCCGGGATCGATGTCGTGGTCGCGCTCGCCCCAGATCACCAGCGCCTTCAGGGCGTTGCGATCGTAGCGCACGTGGCGCAGCGGCGAGGCGGCGACATAGAGCTGCGGATCCTCGTACGGATCCGCGCCCAGCATCCGGAAGGTCGGATCGGTTCCCGGGGCGGCGTTCTTGGCCAGATCCGCCTGCCAGTGCGCGAAGAGGTCGTAGACGCCGTAGACGGCGACCAGGGTCTTGAACTGGACGGTTTCGCCATAGAGCCAGGGCTGGCCCTGGGCCAGGGCCGCCAGCGCCGTCAGGTGGGCGCCGGCCGAGGCGCCGAGCAGGCCGATGCGGTCGGGGTCAACACCGAGGCCGGCGGCCTCGCGTTTCAGAAAGCGCGCGGCCTCGACCACGTCCTGGACGTTGCCGGGGAACGACTTGCCGTTGGTCGAGCGGCGATAGTCGATGGCGAAGACGGCGTAGCCCTGGCCGGCGAGATACTTGCCCCAGCGGGCCAGTTGGGCCTTGTCGTTGCGCAGCCAGGCGCCGCCGGGGGCCGCGACCAGCACCGGATGCGGGCCCGGCGCGTCGGGCAGATAGAGGTCGCCCTTCAGCTCGGCCGAGCCGGCGACGCCGAAGACGATATCGGAACGGACGCTCATCAGGCGGCGGCCCGCGCAACCGGCTGGGCCGGCGCCTTGTGCATCTTGCCGTCCTTCATGATCATCAGCAGGCGGTCGCGACGCTGCAGGATCGAGACGTCCTGGGTCGGGTCGCCGTCGACCAGCAGCAGGTCGGCCAGGTAGCCCGGCTCGACCAGGCCCAGTTCGTCGGCGCGGCCCATCAGCTCGCCGCCCAGCTTGGTGGCGGCCACCAGGGCCTCGGTGGGCGTGTAGCCGAACAGGTCGACGAAGTGCTGCAGGTCGCGGGCGTTGGCGCCGTTGGGATTGAACGGAAAGCCGTAGTCGCCGCCGGGCAGCACGCGCACGCCCCGGCGCTTCAGCTCGGGGATCAGCACCTTGCACTTTTCGACGACCGGAACGGCGGCTTCCTTCATCGAGGTCATGTCGATGTGCGGCGGCGGCTTGGCCTCCAAGGTGGCGACGATGACGCCGATGGCCGGGGCGACGAAGATCTCGTCCTTGTGCGCTTCCAGCAGGTCGAGCGCTTCCTCGTCGGCGTAGGTGCAGTGGTAGAGCACCCGTACGCCGGCCCGCAGGGCCATCTTGATCGCCTCGCCGGCCTGGGTGTGGGCCGACAGCCAGATGTCGCTTTCGCGGGCCTGCTCGCCGGCCGCCTGGACCTCTTCCTCGGTGTAGAGGATGTGCTGCGAGGAGCCGGGCAGCAGGGCGTCTTCGCCGCTGATCACCAGCTTGACCTGGTCGATGCCGATGGTCTTGCAGTGCTTGACGAAGGCCTTCATCGCCTCGGGACCGCGCCCGTGGTCGATCTCGCCGGTGTTCTCGCCCTCGGGGCTGCGCTCAATGGTCGAGGCGCGCAGGCGCGGACCCGGGGTCCAGCCGCCGTCGATCTCGTTGCGGACCACCACCTCGATGCGCTCGCCCAGGGCGCCGGCCGAATAGGCGCTGGTGAAGCCGCTTTCCAGCAGGACGCGGGCGTTGCGCACCGTGGCCAGCAGTTGTTCTTCCGGCGGCAGGATGAATTCGGGAATGAAGCGCTCGATCGACGAGGGCCAGGACAGGTGGGCGTGGGCTTCGATCAGACCCGGCATCAGGGTCGCGCCGGCGCCGTCGATGACCGTTGCGTCGGCCGCTTCGATCCGGCCTTCGGAAGCCGTCGCCGCCACGCGGGCGATGCGGTTGTCCTCGATCAGGACCTCGCCGGCGAAGGGCGCGCGGCCCGTGCCGTCGAAGACCTGGATATTGGTGATGAGCGTACGCGCCACGTGGATTCCACCCTGCCGATTTTTGTTCGCGGGCGGCGGTCGATGATGCGCCGCGCCCCTTGCGACCATTTACGGGGAGGGGACCGGCCGGAAAAAATTCAATCGGGGAATGTCTCGCATCACCGGCGATGATGGGGCCGACACCTTCATGCGGCTTATGGTCGCCATTCAGCGATTGAATTGGCGGATAGTCAGTATCGCGAGGAAGCTCCTCCCATGCCGCCGTCAGAGCGGTCTTGGGAGGAAACAGGACATGACCATCGACATGGTCTCGCGTCGCCAGCGCCGCGCGCACGGGCTGACCAGCAGCCTCTTCTGCTTCACCACGATCATCGCCGGCCTGACGGCCGCCGCGGTCGTGCTCAAGATCCTGATCGGCCTGGCGACCTAGGGCCGGTCACCGACCCTCGCCTCTAAAGGCTCTGGGCGTGCTCGATCAGGAAGTCGCGCAGCCACAGCGTGCCCGCGTCGGTTTCCTTGTTCTTGTGCCACTGCAGGAACTCGGTGAACGTCGCGATCTCCACCGGCGGCGCCAGCACCTTCAGCGGCAGGCGCTTGGCCAGGATAGCCGCGTTGCGGGCATGGACGGTGGCGATCATGTTGGTGCCCACCACGATCTCGGCCACGCAGTTGAAGGTGGGCGCGTGGACGACGATGTTGCGCTCCACGCCTTGGGCGTCCAGCGATTCCTGCTCGATGTGCGGCGGGTTGTGCGGGCCCAGCGTCACCGAGACGTGCTCCAGTTCGAGGTACTTCTCGAGGGTGAGGCTGGCGCCGACCAGCGGGTTGTCGCGCCAGGCGATGCAGGCGAAGCGGTCGCTGAACAGCGGGCTCTTCGGATGGCCCGGATCGCACTTGCGCTCGGGCGAGATCATGAAGTCGATCTTGCCCTCGCCCAGCAGGGCCGCGCTTTGGTCGGAGGTCAGCAGCACCACGATCTTCAGCCGCGGCGCGACGGTCACCAGCTTGCGGATGGCTCCGGTCATCAGAACGTTGAAGACGTAGTCCGAGCAGACGAAGGTGAAGGTGCGGTCGGCGGCGGCGGGATCGAATTCCGAGCGGTTGACGACGATGCGGCGCAGGCCGTCCAGGGCCTCGCGCACCGGTGCGGCCAGGCTTTCGGCGAACGGGGTCGGGACCATCTTGCGGCCGACCTGGACCAGAAGGTCGTCCTCGAAGTGCTGGCGCAGGCGCGAGAGGGCGTTGCTGATCGCCGGCTGGGTGAGGCGCAGGGCTTGGGCCGTCTGGCTGACGCTGCGCTCCTGAAGCAGGGAATCCAGCACGACCAGCAAGTTCAGGTCGAGGTTGTGAAAGCGCACGGCAGGATCCTCCAGAGACATCGGGCCTTCTGTGGACCCTGACATTTCAAGCGGCTTAGACCGAGCGGCGCCATTGGGGCAAGCACCTTATCAGTTTCATTATATGAAACGCAGTCCCGCATAATCTTGAGTGATAGTTGCTGTTCAACGATTGAATTGGTCGGTGCGGGACCCCCTCGCTACCGTCCAGCTCAACACCAACGCCGGCGCCAAGCCGGGGTCCAGGGAAACGGAAACGAAGCCGGACGACGAAGATCGCCGGCTCGCAGGGAAGGGGAACCCCCATGAACGCATTCAAGCTCAGCCTGCTGGCCGCCACCAGCCTCACCGTCGCCATCGGCGGCGCGGCCCACGCGCAGGACGCCTCGCCCGCCAACGGCGCGACCACCGAGTCGCCGATCGCCATCGAAGAAGTGGTCGTCACCGCCACCCGCCGCTCCGAGCGCCTGCAGGACGTGCCGCTGGCCGTCTCGGCCGTCAGCGGCGACCAGCTGGCCGCCACCGGCGCCAAGGCCGTGACCGACCTGCAGTATTCGGTCGCCGGCGTGCAGTTCGGCACCACGCCCAACGACTCCGGCTTCCGCCTGCGCGGCGTCGGCTCGGCCGGCGGCTTCACCTCGAGCTCGGAATCGCCGGTCGGCCTGGTGGTCGACGGCGTCGTGGTTCCGTTCGGCTCGCCGGTCGACAGCCTGGGCGACCTGGAGCGCGTCGAAGTGCTGAAAGGCCCGCAAGGCACCCAGTTCGGCAAGAACGCCTCCAGCGGCGTCATCTCGATCACCACCCGCAAGCCTAGCCTGACCACGGCGACGGGCGACTTCTTCGCCTCCTACGGCTCGCTGAACGAGCGCGACGTGCACGGCGGCGTCACCGCCCCGCTGTCGGACACCCTGGCCGTCGGCATCTTCCTCTACGACAAGGCCTATGACGGCTACGTCCACAACGTCGTGCGCAACGAGGACTGGGGCGGCATCCACAACAACGGCGCGCGCGGCAAGCTCTACTGGAAGCCGACCGACACCTTTAGCGCCTACCTGATCGGCGACTATTCGCGCCAGCGCCAGAAGGGTCCCGGCCAGCTCTGGACCCTGAACAAGGCCCCGACCACCGACGCCAACTTCCTGGCGCCCTTCACCAGCCTCTCGGCCCTGGGCGTCACGGCCAGCGCCTCGAACGACAAGTCCATCGAGGACGGCGGCGGCAGCCTGGGCACGACCAACTACGGCGCCTCGCTGGAGCTGAACTGGGAGCTGGGCGAGTACACCCTGACCTCGCTGAGCGCCTATCGCGGCTACAAGGACGATCCGTACAACTACTCGATCGACGCCTCGCCGCAGTCCAAGTTCACCGCCCAGGCCCGCGGGCAGGTCAAGACCCAGGCCTCGCAGGAATTCCGCCTGACCTCGCCCAGCAGCGGCCGCCTCAGCTATGTCGCCGGCCTGTTCGTCTCGCGCCTGGAGACCGAAAACACAGGCGAGAGCGCCCAACTGCGCCCGGCCACGCCCTACAGCACCGCCCCGGTGGTCTCGATCACGGCCGGCCTGAACCACGGCAAGACCACGACCGACAGCGCCGCGGTGTTCATCGACGGCCGCTACAAGCTGAGCGACACCCTCAGCCTGCTGGGCGGGGCGCGGATGACCAAGGACAAAGTCGAGGCCTCCAACTGGTCCGAGCTTGATCCGTCGCTGCCGGCCTTCCTGACGGCCGGCGGGACCACCGTGCCCTATACGCCGCGCGCCCTGCAGACCGGCGAGACCTCGAAGTCGAGCCCCTCGGGCCGCATCGGCCTGGACTGGAAGCCGTCCGACAACGTGCTGATCTTCGGCACCGTGGCCCGCGGCTATCTCGGCCCGACGGTGACCTTCTCGGCGCTCAGCGGCACCAAGACCAATGTCGCGCCGCAGACCGTCGACGACGTCACCATCGGCGCCAAGACGACCCTGCTGGATCGTCGCCTGACGCTGAATGGCAACATCTTCTACGACAAGTACACCGACCTGCAGACCGCGGTGCTGCGCAACAACGAGTTCGTCACCGAGAACGCCGGCGGGCTGGAGGCCAAGGGCTTCGAGATCGAGGCCAACCTGCGGGTCAACAGCTCGCTGAAGCTGAACGCCTCGACCACCTATTCCGACGCCAAGTACACCGACTACGTCACCAGCTGCCCGAACAACCTGATCCTGGCCGGCTACGTCGGCTGCACCCTGAACAACGGCACCTACGTCTATCAGGCCAAGGGCCAGACCCTGGCCGGCGCGCCGAAGGTCACCGTCGTGCTCGGCGCCAACTATGAGCACGCGATCACCGACGCCCTGACGTTCGACGCCGCGGCCAACTACTCCTACCGCACCAAGACCCAGAACAGCGTCGGCGATCCCAACACCATCCAGAAGGGCTACGGCGTGCTCAACGTCTCGGCCGGGATCGGTCCGGAAGACCGCCAGTGGCGCGTCGGGGTGTTCGCCCGCAACCTGCTCAAGCAGGACTTCAACGCGGCGATCATCACCCTGCCGTTCCAGAGCGGCTATGACGGCTACATCAACTGGCGCACCCGCGAGGCCGAGCGCACCGTCGGCGTGACCCTCGAAGGCCACTTCTGATGCGGGCGAGGTTCTTCCTTCTGGTGGGCGCGGCTCTCGCCGCGTTCGCCGGGAGCGCCTTGGCCCAGGGCATTCCTCAGCGCGTCGAGATCCGCACGATCCCTGCGCCGGCCCAAGCCGGGGCGATCCCGCTCTGGCCCGGCGTCGCGCCGGGTTCGGAGGGCGCGACCCAGGTGGAGCACTGGAACTACCTGATCGACGGCGTGGCCGTGCGCAACGTCACCAGGCCGACCCTGACGCCGTATCTGCCGGCCAAGGGCAAGGCGACGGGCGCGGCGGTGATCGTCGCCCCCGGCGGCGCCTACATGCTGCTGTCGATGGAGTGGGAAGGCGAGAAGGTCGCCCAGTGGCTGGCCGATCACGGGATCGCCGCCTTCGTCCTGAAGTACCGCCTGGACCCGACGCCGGACAACGACCAGGAGACGCTTCAGGTGCTGGGCGCGCGCTTCGGCGCGGCGGCCAAGGCCGGGGCCGACAAGGCCCCGCCGATCAGCCAGCCCCTGGCGCTGGACGACGCCCAGCAGGCCCTGCGCCTGGTGCGCTCGCGGGCCGGCGAGTGGGGCGTGGATCCCAGGCGGGTGGGGCTGATGGGCTTCTCCGCCGGGGCCATGACCACCCTGGGCGCGACGCTGCGCAATGCGCCGGACGCCCGGCCCGACTTCATCGCCCCGATCTACGGCCCGATGAACACGGTGAGCCCGCCGGCCGACCCGCCGCCGATGTTCACCGCCATCGCCAATGACGATCCGCTGTTCGGCAATACCGACTACGGCCTCGTCCAGGCCTGGAAGCAGGCCGGCGGCAAGGTCGAGATGCACGTCTACGAGAAGGGCGACCACGGGTTCGGCCTGCACAAGCGGGGCACGACCAGCGATCTCTGGATCGACCAGTTCTACGCCTGGATGGCCGCACGCGGCCTGCTGAAGCCCGCCCAGTGACCCGTCCAGTGACCCCTATTGCGTTCCTTTTCCGGAGATCCCGATGACCTTCCGTGACCTCCCGCTCACCCGCCGGCTGCTGATGGCGGCCGGCGCCGCGGCCGCCGCCAGTCCCGCCGTCTCCCAGGCCAAGGCCGCCGGCGGCGACTTCCCCAAGGGCTTCCTCTGGGGCGCGGCCACCGCCGGCCACCAGGTGGAAGGCAACAACGTCAACAGCGACACCTGGCTGTTGGAGCAGCTGAAGCCCAGCCCGTTCATGGAGCCGTCGGGCGACGCCTGCGACCACTATCACCGCTACGAGGCCGACATCGCCCTGCTGGCGAAGCTGGGTTTGAACACCTACCGTTTCTCGCTGGAGTGGGCGCGGATCGAGCCAGCCAAGGGCCAGTTCTCGGCCGCCGAGCTGGAGCACTATCGCCGGGTCGCCCTGACCTGCCGCAAGCACGGCGTCACGCCGCTGATCACCTTCAACCACTTCGTCGTGCCGCGCTGGTTCGCGGCCCAGGGCGGCTGGGAGAACCCGGAAAGTCCGGCCCTGTTCGCGCGCTATTGCGCCTATGCGGTCAAGGGCGTGGGCGACCTGGCCGGTGGGGCCGCCACCTTCAACGAGCCCAATATCGGCCTGCTGCTGCAGTGGATTCTGCCGCCGTTCATCCTCGACCAGATGAAGCAGGCGATGGTCGACGCGGCCAAGGCTTGCGGCACGCCGCTTTTCTCCAGCGCCCAGTTCGGTCGCCAGGACGTGATGCTGCCCAACCTGATCGAGGCCCACAAGCAGGGCTACGCCGCCATCAAGGCCGGTCCCGGCGACTTCCCGGTCGGCGCCACCCTGGCGATGTTGGACGATCAGGCCGTGGGCGAGAACAGCCGGCGCGACGAGAAGCGGGCCCAGTGCTACGATCCCTGGCTGGAGGCCATCAAGCAGACCGGCGACTTCGTCGGCGTCCAGACCTACAGCCGCGCCCAGATCGACGCCAAGGGCCAGATGCAGCCGCCGCAGGGCGTCGAGCTGACCCAGACCGGCGAGGAGTTCTCGCCCCAGGCCCTGGGTCAGACCGTGCGCTACGCCCACGCCCTCTCGGGCAAGCCGATCTACGTCACCGAGAACGGCGTCGCGATCGAGGACGACACGCGTCGCGTGGCCTACATCAAGATCGCGCTGGAAGGCCTGAAGGCGGCGATGGACGATGGCATCCCGGTGAAGGGCTACGTCCACTGGTCGCTGCTGGACAATTTCGAGTGGGTGTTCGGCTACGGACCCAAGTTCGGCCTCGTCGCCGTCGACCGCGCCACCCAGGCCCGCACGCCCAAGCCCAGCGCCGTGCTGCTGGGCCAGATCGCCCGCGCCAACCGGATCTGACGCCATGAAGAACGCCCTCATCGCCGGCCTGATCGGCGGGCTCATCGGCGCCGTGATCAGCGCCGCCGTCGGTTATGTCGTCCCGCTGCCGCCCCACGCCGCCGCCAACGCGCTCGGCAATGGGATCAGCGGCTTGTTCAGCGGCTTCTTCGGCGGCTTCATGGCCCTGCTGGTCGAGGGCCTGAAGGCCCGTCGCGCCGCTTCCGCCGCCTGACATCCTGTTTGTTGGGGCGGCCGGCGCGCGGCCGCCTCTGGAGTATCTGCCCATGACCCTCGCCCGACGCCTGATCGCCGGAGCGGCCCTGGCCGCCATGCTCGCCGGATCGCCGGCCCTGGCCCGGCAGCAGGCCGACGCCCTCGGCGCGAGCTTCGTCGATCCGCCGAACACGGCCCGGCCGCGGGTCTGGTGGCACTGGATGAGCGGCAACGTCACCCAGGATGGCATCGACAAGGACCTGGCCTGGATGAAGCGCATCGGCCTGGCCGGGGTGCAGAACTTCGACGCCGGCTTCAACGACGGCGGCTTCTTCGACACCCCGCACGTCGTCGACAAGCGCCTGGTGTTCATGACGCCGGAGTGGCGGGCGGCGTTCAAGCACGCGGTCGAGACGGCCGACGCCGACGGCTTCGAGTTCGCCATCGCCGGCTCGCCCGGCTGGAGCGAGACCGGCGGTCCCTGGGTCAAACCCGAACAGGCGATGAAGAAGCTGGTCTGGAGCGAGACGATCGTCGAAGGCGGCCGCAAGCTCGACAAGCCCCTGGCCGCGCCGCCGTCGGTCACCGGACCGTTCCTGGGCGTGCCGGGCGGCGGCTCGGCCATGTCGGCGATCAAAGGCCAGCTGCCGACCTATTATCGCGACGCGGCCGTGGTCGCCTACCGCCTGCCGGCCGCCGAGCAGGCCCCGCTCGCGTCGGCCAAGATCACCGCCAGCAACCCGGTCGACGTCGCCCTGCTGACCGACGGCGACCTGGTGCGCCAGGTCGAGCTGCCCTTCGCGCCCGACAAGGAAACCTGGATCCAGGTCGAATACGCCAAGCCCCAGACCCTGCGCGCCCTGCGACTGGTGGCCGCCCACGCCGGCGGCTTCGGCGAGTTCGGGGCCACAGCGCCCGAGGGCCGCATCGAGGCCAGCGACGACGGCAAGACCTTCCGTCCAGTCGTCAAGCTGCCGGTCCACGGCGCGTTGCAGCAGACCGTGGCCTTCCCGGCGACGACGGCGCGCTACTTCCGGGTCGTCTTCTTGCCGCGGCCGTCCAATCCGGCCCTGGCGATGGCTGGGCTGAAGGATCCGACCAGCCACCAGATCGCCGAGCTGGCCTTCGAGGCCGGGGCGCGGGTGCACCGCTTCGAGGACAAGGCCGGTTGGTCGTCGGCCGGCGGCCTGGACGAGGATCCCACGCCGCAGGCCTCGGCCGACACCATCGTTCACCGCGCCGACGTCGTCGACCTGACCGACCGTCTCAAGCCCGACGGGACCCTGGACTGGACGCCGCCGGCCGGCCGCTGGGAGGTGCTGCGCTACGGCTATTCGCTGACCGGGCGCCAGAACAGCCCGGCCTCGGCCGAGGGCACCGGCCTGGAGGTCGACAAGCTCAGCCGCGAGCACGTGACCGCCTATGCCGACACCTATCTGGACCTCTACCAGCAGACCGTCGGCCCCGAGCTGATGGGCAAGCGCGGCGTCCAGGCGATGATCACCGACAGCTGGGAGGCCGGCTCGGCCAACTGGACCGAAAAGATGCTGGCCCAGTTCCAGGCCCGGCGCGGCTATGACGCCAGGCCCTGGCTGCCGGTGCTGAGCGGCCGGGTGGTCGAGAGCGCCGCGGCCAGCGACGCCTTCCTCTGGGACTTCCGCAAGACCATCGGCGACCTGATCGCCGACGAGCACTACGGCGCGCTGTCGGACGCCCTGCATGCACGCGGCATGAAGCGCTACGGCGAGTCCCACGAGACCGGCCGCGCCTTCGTCGGCGACGGCATGCAGGTCAAGAAGAGCGCCGACGTGCCGATGGGCGCGACCTGGACCGAGGTGCCGGTCACCAACGACCCCTTCAGCTACGACGCCGACATTCGTGAATCGGCGTCGGTGGCCCACCTCTACGGCCAGAACCTGGTGGCGGCGGAGTCGTTCACCAGCGCCAGCAGCCCCTTCGGCTACGACCCGGCCAAGCTGAAGCCGACCGCCGACGCGATGATGGCCAATGGCCTCAACCGCTTCATCATTCACACCTCGGTGCATCAGCCGCTCGACACGGCCGGGCCGGGCATGACCCTGGCCATCTTCGGCCAGTGGTTCACCCGCAAGGAGACCTGGGCCGAGCAAGCAGGGCCATGGATCGACTATCTGTCGCGCAGCTCGCTGCTGTTGCAGCAGGGCCGGTTCGTCGCCGACGTGGCCTGGTTCTACGGCGAGGACGGCAACATCACCGAGCTCTACGGCAAGGCCATGCCGAAGATCCCGGTCGGCCACGCCTACGACTTCGTCAACGGCGACGCCCTGGTGAACCTGCTGGACGCCAAGGACGGTCAGGTCGCAACGCCCAGCGGCATGCGCTACCGCGTGCTGGCCATCGATCCGTCGGTGCGCCGCATGACCGTTCCCGTTCTGCGCAAGCTTCTGACGCTGAAGGCGGCCGGCGTGCCGATCGTGGGCGTCCGCCCCGACGCCACGCCCAGCCTGTCGGACGATCCGGCCGAGTTCCAGCGCCTGGCCGACCAGGTGTTCGCGGGGGTCAGCGCCGACCTGGGCGCGGCCCTGGCGGGGATCGGCCCGGACGCCGACGACGGCGGCGCGGGTCTGCGCTTCGTGCACCGCCAGTTGCCGGACGGCGACCTCTACTTCGTCAGCAACCCGGGCGAGGCCAAGACCGCTTCGGTCAGCTTCCGCACTTCCGGCCGCGAGGCCGAGATCTGGCGGGCCGACACCGGTTCGATCGCGCCGGCCAGCTACAAGACCGCCGACGGCCGCACCAACGTGCCGCTGGCGCTGAACGCCCACGACGCGGTGTTCGTGGTGTTCCGCAAGTCCGGTCCGGCGGAACGCGCCGTTCCGGCCAAGGTCCGCACCGTCGCCGCCGTGATCGACGGCGGCTGGACGCTCAGCTTCCCGCAAGGCCCGACCTTGAAGGACGTCAAGCCCGGCTCCTGGACCGACAGCGCCGACCCCGCCGTCCGCTACTTCTCCGGAACCGCCGCCTACACGACCACCTTCAAGGCCCCGAAGGCGGGGAAGGGGGCTCGCGTCGTGCTCGACCTGGGCGCGGTCAAGAACCTGGCCAGCGTCAGCGTCAACGGCAAGGACCTGGGCGTGCTGTGGAAGGCGCCGTTCGAGGTCGACGTCACCGACGCCCTGAAGGCCGGCGACAACAAGCTCGAGGTCAAGGTCGTCAACCTGTGGCCCAACCGCCTGATCGGCGACAAGCAGCCCGGCTACGCCGGTCCCAAGACCTTCGCCACCTTCGATCCCTATCCGCCGCAGGCGCCGCTGTCGCCCTCGGGCCTGATCGAGCCGGCCAGGCTGATCGTCGAGCGCCAGGAGTAATCGCGTATGGGCAACCCGCTTCTCGGGCTCGTCTTCCACTGGCTGGGCGGGCTTTCGTCGGCCAGCTTCTATGTGCCCTACAAGGGCGTGCGGAAGTGGTCGTGGGAGATCTTCTGGCTGACCGGCGGCATCGTCAGCTGGCTGATCGCGCCGTGGCTGTTCGCGTCCTTGCAGACCAAGGACCTGCTGGCCGTGCTGGCCGCGACGCCACGCGACACCCTGTTCTGGTGCTGGCTGTTCGGCGCCCTGTGGGGCCTGGGCGGCCTGACCTTCGGCCTGACCATGCGGTATCTGGGCCTGTCGCTCGGCATGGCCGTGGCCCTGGGCCTGACGACGGCTTTCGGCACGCTGGTTCCGCCGCTGTTCGACGGCACCTTCGCCGAAAAGCTGCTCAGCAACACCAGCGGCCGGGTGATCCTGGCCGGCGTCGTCGTCACCCTGCTGGGCATCGTGCTGGTGGCTTTGGCCGGCAAGGCCAAGGAGGCGGAGCTGTCGCACGAGGCCAAGACCGCCGCCGTCGGCGAGTTCGACCTCAGGAAGGGCCTGGCGGTCGCCGTCTTCTCCGGGATCATGAGCGCCTGTTTCGCCTTCGGCCTGGCCGCCGGCGAGCCGATCCGCAGGCTGTCGCTGGCCCACGGCACGGGCGTGCTGTGGCAAGGCCTGCCGGTGCTGTGCGTGGTGCTGCTGGGCGGTCTGTCGACCAACCTCGTCTGGTGCGGCGGGCTGATCCTCAAGAACCGCAGCGCCGGCGAATGGCTGGGCCGGGGAGGGGGGCAGGGCGCCCCGCTGGCCCTCAACTTCGGCCTCTGCGCCCTGGGCGGCCTGGCCTGGTATCTGCAGTTCTTCTTCTACACCATGGGCGAGAGCCAGATGGGCCGGTTCGGCTTCTCCAGCTGGACCATGCACATGGCCAGCATCATCATCTTCTCGACCCTGTGGGGCTTCGCCCTGAAGGAGTGGGCGGCGGCCAGCAAAAAGACGCGCGGCCTGGTGATCGCCGGCATCGCCGTGCTGGTGGCCTCGACCGTGGTCATCGGTCTTGGCAACGCGCTGGCGGCGTAGGATGGCTCGATGACCGACAGCGCCCAGAAGCTCTCCCAGACCCTGCACCGCGGCCTCGACATCCTCGAGGCCGTGGCCGCCGGCTGCGCCAGTCCCGCGCAGATCGCCGAGCGCCTGTCGCTGAGCCGCAGCACGACCTACCGGCTGGCCGCGCTGCTCGCAGAACGCGGTCACCTGAACGCTGGCGGCCACGGCTACAAGCTGGGACCGCGGATGTTCGCCCTGGGCGCCAGCGCCGCGCGCGCCGTCGATCTGCCCAGGCTCGCCCAACCGATCCTGGAGGGGCTGACCCGCGACACCGGCGACGCGGCCAATCTGGGCGTGCGCGACGGCGACGAGGTGATCTACGTCGCCCAGTCGCCGGGCACGCGCCGGCTGGTCGTCCGCCACGGCGTCGGCGCGCGCAACCGGCTGCGCCAGACGGCCATGGGCCAGGCGCTGATGCTCGACAGCGACGACGAAGCCGGCGAAACGCCCGAATGGACTGCGGTCATGCGCCAGGCGCGGACGCGCGGCCTGGGCTTCCACCGCGACGAATTCGGCGACGCCATCGTCTGCATCGCCGCGCCCGTGCGCGACGCCGCCGGCGCGATCGTCGCCGCCATCAGCCTGTCGACCATCCCGCAGTATCTCGACGACGAGCGCCTGGAGCGCCTGAGAGGCCAGGTGCGTGAAGCAGGCCAGGCTCTGAGCCGCAGGATCGGCGGGGAATAGGAATTTAGTCCTAGATGCGCTGTCGCTGATCTGTGAGACCAGCCACTCCGCAATAATAGGAATATATTCCTTTCGACGGCGCGCGCTGCGCTATCGGCCGTTTATGAAAGGTCGCGTCGCAATTGGCATATGCCGCAACCGGATATCTAACGGCCGAGATTTGTCGGTTGGGGCGACATGTCCGCGTCGATGCTTGGCAGCGGTCGATTTTTTATGTTCGACATCAATGCTTTGCCATTAGGAATGAGGGGCAAATCAGTCTGTCGGCGGATTAGTTTTCGCTCAATCTGGATTTTTACTTAGCAGGGCAGGGCCTTTATTACCAAGGCAACCTTGACGCGAATTCACCCAATCGTCTATCGGAGCTTAAGCTTGTGCGTGGGTGGGGCTTATGGACGGTATCGGTCAATATCGTCGTCCGCGGCGATGACCAATCCGGATTACATCATGTTGCAGGCCTATGGCCGTATACCTGCGGCGGTGCGGTGATGAAAAATTCAGTTGTCAGCTTACTGGCTATAGCCCTCGGCGCCTCGGCGTCGAGCTGCGCCACTTCGCCTCCGAAGATCGACTATGCGGTCGAGGGCAAGGACTTTAGCGTTTCTTGGCGGGAAGACGTCTCGCGAGAACGCTTCGACGTGATCCTCACCTCGACCAGCAAGCGGCGCCTTTGCATGTCACTGCCTTCCTGGCCCAACGACGTGGGCAAGGTTTCCGGAGGTGGGGATCTCGCTGCGATCAAGGGAGACAATGGCACGATCGCATCGATCGAGACCGAATTTCCCTACTGTATCGGCCCTGATTGCGAAATCCGGATAGCCCCTGGCGCGAGCATAAACGGCTACATCGACTACGGGGCGTTCGGGGAAAAATCTGTCGTCGAAGGACTGAAAAATCGGTCGCTGGACTTCCGGCCCAATCCCTATTTCTGCCTTGCGAAAGGGTAGGGGCCTTACGGTGAGGGACTAGGTCGGCTCAAGCATGTCGGCGAGCGCCAGCACCGCCGTCCACGTTCGCCCCGTGATCCGCGTGCCGAGGGTTTTCTCGACCAGGCTGGTGGTCAGTTTCGAGCCGCCGACGCCGTCGGGATAGATCGCATAGATCTGGCGGCTTTCGGCCCGCGCCTGCTCGGTCCCGCGGATCGCCGCGCGCAGGGCGCCCATGGCCTTCTTGTCGGGAGTGTCCTTGCAGAACAAAGTCATCAGCCAGCCCGGATCGGCCGCCGCGAAATCCGGGAACGGGTTGGCCGCGACCAGAGCCCGCCAGGCCTCGGCGGTGCGGACATAGACATCGGTGCGCAGGCCCAGGCGCGCCATCAGCTCGGTTTCGATCTGGGTCTGAAGTTCCGCGCCGGTGCGCTCGCCGCTCTCGAACACCAGGTCGCCGACCTTGGGGCCCATGCGGACTTCGGTGTGGCCGAGATCGGTCAGCAGGCCGGTCAGCTCGTCGGCGGTGATCAGACGACCACCGGCGGCGTTGACGCCGCGCAGCAGGGCGATGTGGAGAGACATGGTCGGGCCTTTCGAACGAGGCGGCTGTTTAAGCCCTGGGCGGGCCGCCGTCGTGGGGGATTTGAGGCCAGATACATCGCCTAAGGAATATTATCAGCAATAATACCCCAAATCGAGCCGCACGCTCTCTAGCGCCAGCGTCGTCTTCAGCCCAGCGCCGCCACCACGGCCTCCAGTTCGCCCTTCACCGCGATCTTGCGTGCGGCGCTGACGACGAAACAGACGTTGGCGACCTGCGGATGCGGCACGACGCTCGTGACCCGCGCCGGATTGATCCAGACATGGTCGAAGTCCAGCGACGCCGCCGCCAGCCGGCGCAGATCCGCGTCGAGCCGCGCCGCGGCCTCGTCGGCGGTATGCAGCGCCAGCACGCTCCTGGGCGCGTCGTAGCGGATCTCGCAGTCAGCCGCCGGCGTCTGCGGCTCCGGCACGATGCAGAACACGTCGGCGGAATTGACCGCCACCGGTCCTTGCGGGGTGTTCATGATCACAAGCGGCATCGATCCCCCTCCAGTTTCGAGCGTCGCTACAGTTGCAAAACTCTCCACCACAAGTCCATGGCGCGGATTTCATCCGACACGCACAGCGGCGCATTGACAGATCCGACTGGCGCGCCGACCATCTCATTAATTAGAACAATGTTCCAAATTACGGGAGTTGACGTTGAATCCGCTTTTGGGCGTCCTTTTCCATTGGCTGGGCGGTCTGGCCTCGGCCAGCTTCTACGTGCCCTATCGTGGCGTTCGGCGCTGGTCCTGGGAGATCTACTGGCTGACCGGCGGCGTGTTCTCCTGGCTGCTGGCGCCCTGGTTCTTCGCTTCCTTGCAAACGCACGATCTGTTCGGCGTCATGGCCCAGGTTCCGCCGAACGTGGTCGGCCTGTGCGTGCTGTTCGGCGTGCTGTGGGGCTTTGGCGGCCTGACCTACGGCCTGACCATGCGGTATCTGGGCCTGTCGCTGGGCATGGCCGTGGTGCTGGGCCTGTGCACCGTATTCGGCACCCTGATCCCGCCGCTGGTGCGCGGGACCTTCGCCGACGCCCTGCTGGCCACCCCCTCTGGCCGGATCATCCTGCTGGGCCTGATGATGACCCTGGCCGGCATCGTCGTGGTCGCCTGGGCCGGCGCCAAGAAGGACGGCGACCTGTCGCCGGAGGAAAAGCGCGCGGCCGTGGCTGAGTTCGACTTCCGCAAGGGCATCGCCGTGGCGGTGTTCTCGGGCGTGATGAGCGCCTGCTTCGCCTTCGGCCTGGCGGCCGGCGAGCCGAATCAAGGCGATCTCGGCGGCGGCCGGCACCGGCCCGCTGTGGACCGGCCTGCCGGTGCTGTGCCTGGTGATGTTCGGGGGCCTGATCACCAACGGCGTCTGGTGCGCCTTCCTGATCGTCAGGAACCGCAGCGCCGGCCAGTGGATCGGCCGCGCGCCCGACGCCAAGGAATCGGCCGACCGGCCGCCGCTGCTGGCCAACTATCTGCTCAGCGCCCTGGCCGGCACGGCCTGGTACTTCCAGTTCTTCTTCTACACCATGGGCGAAAGCCAGATGGGCAAGTTCGGCTTCTCCAGCTGGACCCTGCACATGGCCAGCATCATCATCTTCGGCACGCTGTGGGGCTTCGCCTTCAAGGAATGGAAGGACGCCCGTCCGGCCGTGCGCAACATGGTCTGGGCCGGCGTCGCCCTCCTGGTCGGCGCCACGGTGGTGATCGGCTACGGCAACATGCTGGGGGCCTGAAACCGCCATGCGCCCCCTGCCCCGTCGCCGCCTCCGCAAGCTCCTGACGGCGACGGCGGCGCTGGCCCTGCTGGCCGCGCCGCTCCTCGCCTTCGCCCAGGACAGCCTCGAGCCGACAGGCCGCTGGACGGCCCGGAAGCCGGGCGCAGCAGCCACGCCGCCGATGGGTTGGAACGCCTGGAACGCCTTTCGCACCGAGGTCGACGAGGCCAAGGTCATGGGCTCGGCCCAGGCCCTGGTCGATACCGGCCTGGCCAGGCTGGGCTATGTGCAGGTCAATCTCGACGACGGCTGGTGGCTGAGGCGTCGCCAGAGCGACGGCCAGCTGGAGATCCGCACGGCGATCTTTCCCAGCGCCGAGGTTCCCGGCGGCGACTCCAGCTTCAAGCCGTTCGTCGATCGCCTGCACGGCATGGGCCTGAAGGCCGGCATCTATACCGACATCGGCCGTAACGCCTGCTCGCAGGCCTGGGACCTGAAGTCGCCGAACCTGCCGGTCGGTTCGACGGCCGAGCGCGAGGTCGGGCTGGAGGACCATGTCGACCAGGACATCGATCTTTTCTTCGGAACCTGGGGCTTCGACTATGTGAAGGTCGACGCCTGCGGCCTGGCCGACTACGCGCCCGGCGCGCCGGTGGTGGGCCGCAATGGCTATCGGCCGCGCGAGCCGCTGATCGTTCGCCGTGAACCGGCCAAGGACGCTTCGGCCCGGATCGAGGCGATGTACCGCCAGGTCGCCGCCGCCATGGCCCGCCACGGCGCCGACGGCGAGCGCGTGCTGTCGATCTGCACCTGGGGCCGCGGCGACGTGCGCGCCTGGGGCGGCGAGGTCGGCGCCCTGTGGCGCACCAGCCCCGACATCAGCCCGCGCTGGAGTTCGATGCTGCGCTCGTTCGACAGCGTGGCGACGCGCTCGCTCTACGCCCGCCCCGGGGCCTGGAACGACCCGGACATGCTCTACATCGGCGCCGGCGACTTCGACGAGAACCACCTGACCGAAGCCCGCAGCCACTTTGCGCTGTGGGCCATGACCGCCGCCCCGCTGCTGATCGGCTACGACCTGCGTCAGGCGCCGAAAGCGCTGCTCGACATCTGGGCCGCCGCCGATCTCGTGGCCGTGAACCAGGACCCGCTGGGCGACCAGGCCGTTCTGGTCCACCACGAAGGCGAGGTGCAGGTCCTGCTCAAGACGCTGAGCGGCGGGCGCAAGGCCTTGGCCCTGTTCAATCGCGGCGGCCAGCCGGCGAAGATCACGCTGACGAACGAGCAGCTGAAGCTGGCCGCCGATGCGCCCGTGGTCCTGCGCGATCTCTGGACCGGCAAGGACGCGCCGGGCTTCACCGGCCGGGCCGCCTTCGACCTGGCGCCGCGCGAGACCAAGGTGTTCGAGGTCAGGGGCGCGCCGCTGATCGCCGACGGCGTGCTGCTGTCGGAGATCCCGGCCCGCATCCATGTAGCCCAGGAGCCCTCGTGGCCGCCGCCGGCCGACGGCTTCGACGGACCGGTCGGTCCGGCCGGCCACACCGGCGGCGCTCAGGCCGACTTCTCGCCCTATCGCACGCCGCTGGCGGCGGGCGGGCGCCGCTTCGCCCACGGGATCGGCGTGCTGGCCAATTCGCGCCTGGAGGTCCTGGCCGCGGGCGAGTTCCAGCGCTTTTCCGCCAATGTCGGCGTCGACGACGCCTCGAAGGCGTCCGGGGCGAGCGTGCGCCTGGCCGTCTATGGCGACGGCCGCCTCCTGGCGCGCAGCAAGCCGCTACGGGCCGGCGACGCGCCGGTGGCGCTGAACGCGCCGATCAAGGGCGTGAAGGTGCTCGAGCTGGTGGCCGTCTCCAGTGACGCGGCCGCGCCGCCGGTGGTCGTCTGGGGCGGCGCCCGGATGACGCACTGAGACGCCGCGAGCCGCCCGAACCGCCCGAACCGCCTTTCTGGCGATCCGGCCGATCGGCTACAATCGGTGGTTAGGTGACTCGTTTTCGTCCATGGGGGGCGGCGTCTCGCCCGAGATGATCGCAATCCATGGCCGCGCCCGAGCAGGATCTTCTTCGCACCCGCAACGCCCTGCTGACGGGCAAGCCGGCCGTGGCCCTGCACACGGCCAAGGCCGCCGTCGCCAAGGCGCCGGGCACGGCGGAACCGCTCTACTGGCTGGCCTCGGCCCAGGCGGCCAACCGCGATCCGGCCGCCGCCCAGACCCTGAACGACGCCCGCCTGACCCACGGCCTGGCGGTCATCCGCGCCATCGGCGGCGACGCCAAGCGGCTGACGACCGAAGGCGAATACGCCCTGCAGATCGGCCACCGCCTCTACAACGCCAACTATCCGGCCTGCGCCTCCGTCGCCTTCGGTCTGGCGGTCATCGCCGGCCGGGACGAGCCGCAGTCGCTGGTGTCGCTGGGGCTGGCCTTCCTGCACCAGGGTCGCGCCGAGGAGGCCAACAACATCTTCCGCGCGCTTTCGGAAGCCATGCCGGACAGCGCCCCGGCCCAGCAGTTCGAGCTCTACAGCCTGTTCATGGTCCAGGACGGGGTGGCGCGGCACGCCCAGGCGGCCAGGGCCTGGGCCGAACGCTTCGAGACGCCGGTGCTGACGCCCGCCCTGCCCCCGGCCCCGCTGGCCGGCCGCCGCCTGCGCGTGGGCTATGTGGCGCCGGTGTTCTCCAGCGGCCAGATCCGCCAGTTCATGGCCCCGCTGCTCGACCACCACGACACCGAGCGGTTCGAGATCTTCCTCTATCCGAACGAGGCCGACACGACCGACTGGGGCGCGGCGCCGACCGTGCGCCCGATCGGCGCGCTGAAGGACGACGAAGCCGTGGCCCTGATCCGGCAGGACCAGATCGACGTGCTGATAGACGCCTGGGGCCACACCTCCGGCTCGCGGCTGGGGATCTTCGCCCGCCGGGCCGCGCCCGTGCAGGCCACTTGGCTGAACTATCAGCAGACCACCGGCCTGCGCGCGATGGACTTCGCCATCCACTCGCAGTCGATCCTGACGCCCGGCATGGAGGCGCTGTTCACCGAGACCGTCTGGCCGGTGGAGCCGATCTCGGCCCCGTTCCGCGCCGATCCGGCGACGCCCTCCCCCGCCCCCAGCCTGGCCAGCGGAAGCGTCACCTTCGGCAGCTTCATCAATCCGTCGAAGCTCAGCGACGAGGCGGTCGCCGGCTGGTCGCGGCTGCTGCTCGCCGTCGCCGGCTCGCGGCTGCTGCTCAAGTACCGCTATTTCGAGGATCCGGTGCTGGCCCGAGCCACGACGGCGCGCTTCGCCGCCCATGGCGTGGACCCCGACCGGCTGGTCTACGAGGGCCATTCTCAGGGCGACGACTACGAGCAGGCCTTCGCCAGGATCGACCTGTCGCTCGACCCCTCCCCCTGCCCCGGCGGCACCACCACCCTGGAAGCCCTCGCCCGCGGCGTGCCGGTGATCACCCTGCGCGGGCCGACCTTCTACAGCCGCATCGGGGTTCAACTGGTCGAGGGCGCGGGCCTGCCCGACCTGGTGGCCGACAACTGGGACGACTACGTCGCCAAGGCCGCGGCTGCGGCGGCCGATCCGGCGAGCCTGCAGGCCCTGCGCGACCGCACGTGGGAAGGCTTCGCCAAGGCCTCGTTCCGCGACGAGGCGCTGGTGACGCGGACGCTGGAGGAGGCCTATCTCGGGATGTTCGCGGCGAAGTGGCCGGATCAGGCCTGAGCCGCCCGATAAATCCCTCTCTCTTTGAGAGAGGGAGGAACCCGCGCCGAAGGCGTGGGAGGGTGAGAGGTAACAAACTCTCCGGAAGAGGCGCGGCGCTCCGTTGCGCGAGGTTTGGATATTATTCGATTATTTATCAGCTACTTACTGACATATGATCATGCGTCAGGATTTGCCTGCCGACGGTGAAACCTCTCACCCTCCCACCGCTTCGCGGCGGCCCCCTCCCTCTCTCTAAGAGAGAGGGTTTTTCATCGCAGACAGCCGCTCGTGCAGCAGCCGCAGGCGCTCCTCCGACCGTGCGAAGGCCCGCTGGGGCTTTTCCAGGTCGTAGGCGGGGCTGACGCGTTCGCAGATCTGGCGGTCCTCTTCGAAGATCCGGCGGTTCATCTCGGCGCTGGAGTCCAGGAAGGCCTCGACCGCCCGTTCGGCGCCGGGGCGCACGCGGCCGTCGAGCAGGCGGGTGCAGAAGTGGGTCCGACGGGCGTCCCTGGCCGGGAAATAGGTCTGCACGGCATAGGAATAGCCGAAGGTCGACGAGATCATCGCGAACGGAAAGACGTGGATCGTCCAGTAGCCCTGATAGGCCTCGGCGGCGTCGAAATAGCGCCCCAAGGCCGAAAGACCGCGCAGGGTGCGCTTGTCGGTGACCTCGCCCTCCCAGGTCAGGTTGGGGCCGTCCACCACAAGGCTCTTCTCGACCATGGCCAGGCTCGCCAGGGTTTCGCCGTGGATCAGGTTGACGTGGTAGGTCTCCAGCGCGTTCTCGACCGCCACCCGCCAGTCGCATTCGAACGGCAGGGCGTGGAAGTCGCGGCGCCTAGTGATCAGGCGCGAGACGGTTTCCAGCTGCACCGCCGCACCGCCCAGCTGATCGGCCAGGTCCTGCTCGGGCTCGACGCCGACGAACAGGAAGTCGCCGCACCAGGCGGTGCGGTAGCGGCCGATGGTCTGGGCGGCCAGGACTTCCGGATCGAAGCTCTTGGCCAGGGCCGGCTTCAGCGCGCCGCCGCCATAGCGCCAGCCGTGATAGGGGCACAGCATCGGCCCGACGCCATGGTCGCCGACGAAGAAGCGCGCGCCGCGATGCGGGCAGACATTGTCGAAAGCCCCGATCTCGCCGTCGTCGTTGAACACCAGCAGGTCGCCGAACGCCCAGTCCAGGCGCAGCCAGGCGCCCGGCTCGGCCACTTCCGAGCGGTGGGCGACCAGGTGCCAGTAGCAGCGGTAGAGCGCGTCGACCTGAGGCGTCATCAGAGCTTTCTGGCCTAGAGCTTCCGGGCCGGCGCGGCGAAATAGGTCGCGCCCGGCGTAGTGTCGCGGACGATCACCGCCCCGGCCCCGATCGTGCAGCCCGCGCCGACGGTGACGCCCGGCAGCACCCTCGCCCCGGAGCCGAAGAACACCCCCTCGCCCACCTTCACGCGGCCGGTCAGGTCGACATGGCAGCTGAGGGTCGAGCCGGCGCCCAGCACCACGTCGTGGCCGACGCCGGAATGGCCGTTGATGGTGACGAGGTCTTCCACCTTGCTGTCGGACGAGACATTGGCGAACGGCCCCACCAGCACGCCCTCGCCCAGCCTGGCCGAGGCGGTGACGAAGGCCAGGTCGTGGACCAGGGTGGCGAACCTGCCGCCGGCCGCGCGCAGGGCCTTGCCGACCGCTGTCTTGCCCGCCGGCGTGCCGATGCCCATCACCAGCAGGACGCCGGCGGCCGGAACGTGGCCGGCGATCTTGCCCAGATACGGCAGGTCACGACCGAAGGCGGCCATCGGCGCGTCGCCGTCATCGAGATAGCCGACGAAGCGGTCGCCGCTTTTGGCGAACTGCGGGCCGAACCAGTCGAGAATTTCCCGGGCGAGCGCGCCGCCCCCGACCATCACGTAGTCCATCTCGCGTTTCCTCCGTGTAGTCTTGTCAGGCGGCCTTGTAGCCGCCGTCCACGTCCCAGATCGCGCCGGTGACCCAGGCCGCGGCCGGGGTCAGCAGAAAGGCCGCCACGGCCGCCACGTCCTGCGGCCGGCCAAAGCCCAGCAGGTGGCGCGCGCGATAGGCCTCGATCCCGTCGCCGGTCAGGCCGCGGGTGATCCGCTCGTGCATCTCGGTCTCGACCGCGCCGGCCGCCAGGCCGTTGACACGGATGCGACGCGGCGCCAGCTCGCAGGCCAGCGACCGCACGAGGCCCTCCACGGCGGCCTTCGAGGCGGCGTAGGCGGTCATGCCCGCACGACCGCGCTCGGCGGCGACCGAGCTGACCACCACGATCGAGCCCTCGTCCTTCATCACCTTGGCCTTGGCGGCGGCGCGAGCGACAGCGAAGGCGCTGCCGAAGGAGGCGCCCATCACCTCGTCGAGCTTGGCGTCCTTGGTCATGCGGATCGGCAGGACCATCTCGATCCCGGCGGCGTGGAAGATCCCGTCCAGCCCGCCGGCCTCGATGGCGGCCTTGGCCACGGCTTCGGTGGCGGCGTCGCCTTCGGAAAGGTCCTGGATCAGGGAGACGTGGCCCTCGCCGGCCAGGCTGGCCAGGGTCTGGTCCAGGCGCCCGGCGTCGCGGCCGGCGGCGATCACCCGCGCGCCGACAGCGGCCACGGCCTGCGCCGTCGCGCGCCCAAGGCCCGAGGAGGCGCCGGTGACGAGAATGGTCTTATCCGCCAGGGCTTGGGGATGCAGGCTCACAGGTACAGCGTCTCCGCGCAGTCGAGAGGGCCGAAGCGGCCGGCGACCGCGCCCCAGGAATAGCCCACGCCGAACCCGGCCAGGACCAGGGTCGCGGCTTCACCGCTCAAGCGCTCGGCCACGGCGTCGGTCAGCAGCAGCGGCAGGGTGGCCGAGCTGGTGTTGCCGAACTTGCCGATGTTGATCGGCAGGCGCTCGGGCGGGGCCTTCGCCTTCTTGCCGATGTGGCGCAGCATGAACTGGTTGGCCTGGTGCAGCAGGTGGAAGTCGACATCCTCAGCCGTCAGGCCGGCGTCGACGCGCACGGCCTCGATCAGGGCCGGCACCGCGCGCAGGGTGAAGGCGAAGACGGCGTTGCCGTCCATCTTCAGGGTCGGAGCGATGCCGCCGGCGGGACCGCACGGCGAGCGGAAGCCGCCGTCCTGCACGATCAGCTCGGTCGCGCCGGTCCCGTCGGTTCCCAGGCGGAAATGCAGCGGCGCGGCGGCGGCGTCGCGCTCCAGCGCGGTGGCCGAGCCGGCGTCGCCGAACAGCACCGCGGTGGCGCGATCATCGGGATCCAGCAAGGGACTAATGGTGTCGCCGGCCAGCAGCAGCACGCGCTTCAGGCCGGCTTGCAGCAGGCACGAGGCCAGCCACAGGCCGTAGACGTATCCCGAGCAGCCCATGCCGACGTCGAAGGCCTGGGCGTGCGGCGAAAGACCAAGCTTGCCGTGCAGCAGGCAGGCGCTGGCCGGCAGGGCGTGGTCGGGGGTCTGGGAGACGAAGATCACCCCGTCGATCGAGGCGCGGTCCCAGGCCAGGCGCTCGATCAGCCGCTCGGCGGCGGCCTGGCAGAGGTCGGCCGTGGTCTGGCCCGGCTCGACCCAGTAGCGGGTTTGGACGCCGGTCATCTTGGCGACGTCGGCGACGGCCGCCTCGCCGAGACGGTCCTCGAACGCCTGGTTCTCCAGCCGGCGGGCAGGCACGGTCGAGACCACGCCCGCCAGGCGGACGCCTTCGACCCGATAGCCGCCGGGCGCGGGCTGCATCAGGCGGTTTCCTTGGCGACCAGCGCCTCGATGTCGGCCACGGTCTCGCACTTGGCCAGGGCCTGGCCGTCGAGCAGCACGCCATGGACCTCGTCCACCAGGGCCAGGGTCGAGATGATCGCCAGCGAGTCCCAGTTGAAGGCGGCCAGCTCGGCGGCCGGCGAGATCTCGGACTCGTCGACCTCGAAGATCTCGGCCAGTCCGGCGTAAAGGGCGCTCATCTTGGTCTCCTCAAATGACGACGCTGGCGGCGGCCCACGACAGGCCCACGCCGAAGCCCACCAGCATCGCGCGTCTGGGGGCTCCTCTAGGGGCGCCCGCGGCTTGCAACAATGGGGCGAGCGCCAGCGGAATGGTCGACGACACCGTGTTGCCCACCTCGCGCATGTCGATGACAAAGCGCTCGGGTGCGATGGCCAGCTTGCGGCGCAGGCGCTCCAGGATGAAGCCGTTGGCCTGGTGGAAGACGAAGAGGTCGTGCTCCTCCATCGTCCGCCCGGTGCGTTGCAGCAGCCCGTCGACGGCCTTGGGCACGTGGCCGAGGGTGAAGGCCATCACCGCCGGACCGTCCATCCGCAACACCATGTCGCCGCCGGCCGAGGGCTCGCGGAAGCCGCCGCGTCGCACCATCAGGTGCTCGCCGCCCTTGCCGTCGGTGCCAAACACCACGGGATCGATCAGCGGCGCGTCGGCCTCGACAGCCTCGACCAGGGTGGCGGCCGCGCCGTCGCCGAACAGGGTGCGCACGCTCTGGTCGTCGGGATCCAGCAGCTTGGAATAGGTGTCGGCCGTGACCAGCAGCACCCGCTTGGCCTGGCCGCTCTCGATCAGCGCCTTGGCCAGGCTCAGCCCATAGACGAAGCCCGAGCAGCCCAGATTGAAGTCCAGGGCCCCGGCGCTGGTCGGCAGTCCAAGGCGGGCCTGCAACAGGCAGGCGCCTGTCGGCAACACATAGTCGGGCGTCTGGGTGCACAGCAGCAGGAAATCGATCTCGGCTGGATCGAGGCCTTCCTTCGCCAACAGAGCGCGGGCCGCGCCTTCGGCGAGGTCGAGCGCGGTCTCGCCGTCCGCCGCGATGCGACGCTCGGCTATGCCTGTCTTTTCAAGGATCTTGTCGGCGCTCCAGTCGGGGAAGCGTGCGGCCAAGGCGTCGTTGGTCAGGCGGCCTTCGGGCAGGTGACCTGCGATCGCCTTGATCCTGGCGGTCAACATATACGCCTCGCGGCCGCGGAATGAATCATTGCAGAACAATGTCGAGCGCAATCTAAGCGCGTCGTTGGCCCAAGGGCCAGCCGTTTGATTTGCGGGAAACCTTCAATGTCGGCGCAAGACGTGTTCCCCCGGGCGATGGAGCTGCTCCTGGCCGGCGACGCCGTCGGCGCCGAGGCGCTGCTGGGTCCGCTGGCCGCGCAGAATGGCGACGACGTCCAGGTCCACTATTTCCACGCCGCGGCCCTGAGCGCGATGGGCGAGGAGGCCCGCGCCCGAGCGGCCTTCGAGACGGCCTGGATGAACCACGCCTTCACGGTGATGGGCGAGAACGACATCGCGCTGGACCGGATCGCCCGCGACGCCGCCTTCGCCCTCGACGTCGGCCGAATGTTCTACGCAGAGGACTATGTCGGCGTCGCCGCCGCGGCCTGCGGCTGCGCGCTGAACGACCCTGCGGTGGCGGCCAACGAGGGCCTGTTCGTCTACGGCCAGTCGCTGCACCACGCCGGCCGCATCGAGGCGGCGCTGGCGGCCTTCGACAAGGCGGTGGGCCTGACCGGGGCGTCGTACCTCTCGGGCTTCGTGCTCTATTCGCTGATGTTCGCCAAGGACGGCCTCCAGCGCCAGGCCGACACCGCCCGCCGCTGGGGCGAGGTGATGCGCAAGGTCCTGCCGGCCTCGCCAAAGTTCCCGCCCGCCTGGGACGGCCGGCGCAAGCTGCGCGTCGGCTATGTGGCGCCCAGCTTCGCCAACCAGCTGCGCCACTTCGTCGACCTGGTGTTCGAGAACCACGACACCGAGCGCTTCGAGGTCTTCGCCTATGTGGATCACGCAGAGAAGGAACGCCTGCCCGCCCACGTCACGGTGCGGTCCTGCAAGGCCTTGACCTACGACGCCCACGCCGACCTGATCCGCGCCGACGCGATCGACGTGCTGGTCGATGTCTGGGGCCACGCCTCGGGCAACCGCCTGGCGGTGTTCGCCCGCCGCCCCGCGCCGGTGCAACTCGCCTGGCTGAACTGGATCCAGACCACGGGCCTGGAGGCCATGGACTACTCCATGCTCGGCTCGCACATGCTGACCGCCGACGCCCCGCCGCTGTTCGTCGAGACGCTGCACGACATCGGCCCGATCCTGGCGGCGTTCCGGCCGACGCCGACGGCGGCCCCCTCGCCTTCCCCGGCGATCGAGACCGGCCATCTGACCTTCGGCAGCTTCAACCATCCGGCCAAGATCAGCGACGAGACCGTCGCCGGCTGGGCCGGGCTCCTGCACGCCTGCCCGGGCGCCGAGCTGCTCTTCAAGTACAGCTACTTCGTCGATCCGGTGCTGCAGACCACGACCCAGTGCCGGTTCCTGGCTCACGGGATCGCGCCCCAGCGCATCCAGTTCGAGGGCAAGACGACGGGCGAGGAATACGAGCAGGCCTTCGCCGGCATCGACTTCGCGCTCGACCCCAGCCCGGTCGGCGGCGGCACCACGACCATGGAGGCCGTCTCGCGCGGCGTGCCAGTGCTGGCGATCCGGGGCCGCGACTACTACAGCCGCGTCGCCGTCGAGGCCCTGAGCGCCATGGGGCTGGAAGAGTTGCTGTTCGACGACTGGAGCGCCATGGCCGCCTTCGCCGCGCGACTGGATCAGAACCACGAGGCCCTGGCCGCGCTGCGCGCCAGGATCCGTCCCGCCCTGGACGCCTCGCCCTATCGCGACGAGGCGGGGTTCACGCGACGGATGGAGGCGGCGTTCGCGGCGATGGCGAGCAAGGTTTGACGCCCACCATTTCCACGTCATCCCGGCCGCAGCGCAGCGGAGAGCCGGGACTTAAGGAGACTGGCGCAGCAGTCAGCTTCGTCCGCCCAGGGCGGTAGCCAGCGCAATGCGGCCGCCCCTAGGTCCCGGGTCTGCGGTCCGCTTCGCGGCCCTCCGCCCGGGATGACGGACCAAGGGAAGCCCTAAGCCTCGTTGACGCTGTTGGCCTTCACCTTGGCCGCCCCGGCCTCGTCCAGATCGTTGCGCGTCGCTGTCAGGCTCAGCGGGCCCTTCAGCGTGGCGTTGACCGCGTCGATGCCGGTGTCCTTGCGCGAGGGCTTGCGGGCGATCAGGTAGCGCAGCGACAGGCGTTCGTGGTCGGCCGCATCGGGCTGGGTGCCATGCAGGGTGCAGGCGTGCCACATGGCCGCGTAACCGGCCGGGCCGATCAGCAGGTGCTGCGGGCAGTGCACCTGCCCGCCCTTGCGATCGCCGTAGGTCCAGCCGCTCTCGTCCTTGGTCAGGTCGTGCGGAAACAGCGTGCCGCCCAGGGTCTGGCTGTTCTCCAGCAGGAACAGCGGCGCGTCGCGCTCGCCCACGTCGTGCAGATAGACATAGAGGGTGATGAAGTCGGCTTCCCGGTCCTTGTAGTCGATCAGGTCCTGGTGGAAGTCGATGCCGTAGAAATAGGTCACGTCCCGGTACTGCGGCTTCACATAGGGGCCTAGGTTGTTGACCGGGTTGCCATGGATGCGGGTCTTCAGCCACTGGGGCACGGCCGAGGCCGGCACGCCGCAGATCAGCTTCTTGAGCAGGATCTCGTAGTCGTCGCCCAGCAGGCCGGCCACCGCGCCGGTCAGGCCGGCGTCCTTCTCGACGAAGGCCAGCTCCTCGTCGAAGCGCTCCAGCAGGTTGCGGCCGGGGGCGGGGTTGACGCCGACATACTGCGGATTGGCGTCGAACTCTTCCTCGCTGAGGAACAGCTCCTCGCCGAAGCTGCGCAGATCACGGATGCGCGCGAGCAGCCGGCCCGCCGCGTCGGCGTCCAGTCCGCCCGGAAGCACGTGATAGCCGCGCTCGATCAGATCCTGCACGGGGCCGGGCGTCGCTGCCGACATCGAAAGCTTCTCCATGACCGCCGAACACGACGGCGACGGATGAGATGAATACCGCCACCCAATACCGCTTCTGGGCGACGAGGCAATCCGTCGCAACCCGTACACGGCGCCGGTTAGCACCCGTTAACTATGTTGCCCGCAGGTTACGAAACCAATCGGGGAATCTCCATGGCCAAGCAGGCCCGCAACCTTCGCGCCGATAGTGTTTCGCCGATCGCCGTCGCGAAACCTCGCCTGCCCCTGGCCGACGCCATTCTTCCCTATCTTCGCCGGATCGACACCGCCCGCTGGTATTCGAACTTCGGCCCGCTGGTGCAGGAGCTGGAAGAGCGCCTGGCCCATCGATTCGGCGCGAACGCTCTGGCCGTCACCTGCAGCAACGCCACCCAGGGCCTGACCCTGACCCTCAAGGCCCTCGGCGCGACGCCCGGAACGCTGTGCGCCATGCCGTCCTGGACTTTCGTGGCCACGGCGCACGCGGCCGTGCAGGCCGGGCTGATGCCCTGGTTTCTCGACGCCGACCGCGACAGCTGGATGCTGACGCCGCAGACGCTGGAAGCGGCCCTGCCCCGCGCGCCCGGGCCGGTCAGCGCCGTGATCATCGTCGCCCCGTTCGGCCACATGCCCGACGTCGCCGCCTGGCTCGATTTCCAGGACCGAACCGGCGTGAAGGTGATCCTCGACGCGGCCGCCGCCTTCGACGCCGCCGGCGACCCGCGCCTGCCGACGGTCGTCAGCCTGCACGCCACCAAGGTCCTGGGCATGGGCGAAGGCGGTTATGTTGTCACCGACGACCCGGCCCTGGCCAGCCGCCTGCGCCGCTTGACCGGTTTTGGCTTCGAAGGCTCGCGCCTGTCGCAGCACGCCGCCACCAACGCCAAGATCAGCGAGTACGCCGCGGCCGTGGGCCTGGCCGCGCTCGACGCCTGGCCGGGCGACCGGCTGCGCTGGTTCACCGCCGCCCAGACCCTGCGCCAGGCGCTGTACGGATCCGACATCGGCTTCCAGCCGGGCTGGGGCCGCGACTGGACGACCAGCGTCTGCGTAGTCGCCACCCCGGAAGGCGCGGCGCCGCGCCTGATCGCCGCCTTGAAGGCCGCCGACATCGACACCCGCCAGTGGTGGGGCGAGGGCTGCCACGCCTCGCCCGCCTTCGCCGAGTGCCCGCGCACCGACCTGCCCAACACCGAGCGCCTGGCGCGCTCGACCCTGGGCCTGCCGTTCTACATGGACCTCGACGCGGCGGACGCCGCGCGGATCGCCGACATCCTCAAGTCGGCTGGCTGAGCCGCCAGTCGGCGCCGGTCGCGGCGAACAGCCGGATCGCGTCGGCCAGCCGGCGCCCTTCGGCGCGGGCGCGGGT
>NZ_QHJY01000088.1 GCF_003185805.1 Caulobacter sp. D5 | reverse complement strand
GCCAACGCCGCCGCCGGCCTGGTCGTGGCCAAGCTCGGCACCGACGTGGTCACCGCCGCCGAGCTGAAGGCCGTGCTGTCCGGCGCCCACGGCGATCCCGGCCAGGAAAAGATCGCCGCCCGCGCCCGAATGATGGAGATCGTCGCCGGCTGGCGCGCGCGCGGCCTGAAGGTCGGCTTCACCAACGGCTGCTTTGATTTGCTGCACCCCGGCCACGTCTCATTGCTGGCCCAGGCGAAGGCCGCCTGCGACCGGCTGGTGCTGGGCCTCAACACCGACGCCTCGGTCCAGCGCCTGAAGGGCCCGACCCGGCCGGTGCAGAAGGAAGACGCCCGCGCCGCGGTGCTGGCCTCGCTGTCGGCCGTCGACCTCGTCACCCTGTTCGACGAGGACACCCCGCTGGAGCTGATCAAGGCCATCAAGCCCGACGTGCTGGTCAAGGGCGCCGACTACACGGTCGAGACCGTGGTCGGCTCCGACGTCGTGCTGGCCAACGGCGGCCGGGTCGTGCTGGCGGATCTGAAGGCCGGGCAGAGCACGACGGCCCTGATCGCGCGGGCCAACAGCTGAACGCCCCAAAAACGCTCATTCCTCTGAATAGTCCTGCTCCGGCAATATCTTGTTAAGCAAAACGGCGCATCGATCAGACGATGCAGCCTGAACGCATGTGGGCATGAGCGTCGAACGCACCCTTCACCACTTCCCCCTCGACCCGGCCTCCCGCCAGGTTCGCCTCGTGCTGGGCGAAAAGCGGCTGCCGTTCGCCGAGGTGCAGGTGCGCTACTGGGAGTCGCCGCCGGACTTCACCAAGCTGAACCCGTCGGGCCTGACGCCGGTGCTGGTCGAGACCCGCCACCAGCGCACCGCCGTGGTCTGCGAGAGCCGCGCGATCCTGGAGCACATCGAGGAGCAGGAGCCCGAGCCGGCGCTGCTGGGCCGCGAAGCCGGCGAGCGCGCCGAGGCGCGGCGCCTGATGCAGTGGTTCGACCGCAAGTTCGACAACGAGGTCAACGGCTTCCTGCTGCACGAGAAGATGGAGAAGCGTCTCCTGCGGATGGGCGCGCCGGACCTGTCGTCGCTGCGCCGCGGCCGCGACGCCCTGCGCGACCACCTGGGCTATATGGAAAGCCTGCTGCAGGCCCGCGACTGGCTGGCCGGCCGCCGCATGAGTCTCGGCGATTTCGCCGGCGCGGCGCACCTGTCGGTCATCGACTATTTCGGCGACGTGCCGTGGAAGGACTTCCCGGCGGTGCGCACCTGGTACATGAAGCTGAAATCGAGGCCGTGCTTCAGGCCGATCCTGGCCGACCGCTGGCCCGGCCTCGCGCCGGCCGCGCACTATGACGACCTCGACTTCTGACCTGACTCCCGAAGCGATCAAGGACGAGATCCGCCGCGAAGCCCTGGCTCTGGGCTTCGACGCCTGCGGCTTCGCGTCCGCCGCCGACGCCTGGCCCAACGGCGACTGGCTGCGCCAGTTCGTGGCCGAGGGCCTGCACGGGGCCATGGGCTGGATGGAGGAGACGCTCGAGCGCCGCAGCCACCCTACCGCCATGTGGACCGATGCGCTGAGCGCCGTCGTGCTGGGCGTCAACTACGGCCCCGACATCGATCCGCTGACCCAGCTGGAGCACAAGGACCGCGCCGCCATCAGCGTCTACGCCCAGGGCGACGACTACCACGAGGTGGTCAAGAAGCGGCTGAAGCAGCTGGCCGGCTGGATGCACCGGCGCTGGGGCAACGAGGTCAAGGTGTTCGTCGACACCGCGCCACTGATGGAAAAGCCCCTGGCCCAGCGGGCGGGCCTGGGCTGGCAGGGCAAGCACACCAACCTGGTGTCGCGCCAGTTCGGCTCGTGGCTGTTCCTGGGCAGCGTGCTGACCACACTGGACCTGCCGCCCGACCAGGCCGAGATCGATCGCTGCGGCTCGTGCCAAGCGTGCCTGGACATCTGCCCGACGAACGCCTTTCCCGCGCCGCACAGGCTGGATGCGCGGCGCTGCATCTCCTACCTGACCATCGAACTGGCCGGGCCGATCCCCGACGCGTTCCGGCCGATGCTGGGCAACCGCATCTACGGCTGCGACGACTGCCTGGCCGCCTGTCCGTGGAACAAGTTCGCCAGCCTGTCGGCCGAAGCCAAGTTCCACGCCCGCGAGACGCTGAAGACCCCGCCGCTGGCGGACCTGGCCGTGCTGGACGACCCGTCGTTCCGGGCCCTGTTCTCCAAGAGCCCGATCAAGCGCATCGGCCGCGACCGCTTCGTGCGCAACGTGCTCTACGCCATCGGCAACAGCGGCGACGCTAGCCTGCTGGCCGTGGTCGAGCCGCTGCGGGCCGATCCCGACCAGACCGTCCGCGACGCCGCCGACTGGGCGGCCGCGCGGCTGGCTCAGGTCCCGTAGACGAACGGCGTGTCGAGGTCGGCGAGCCGCGGCGCGGCCGCGTCGCGGGCGTTGACCGTGACCGCCTCGGCCGGAACGCCCCAGTCGATGGCCAGGGCCGGATCGTTCCAGGCCAGCACGCCCTCGGCCTGGGGCGCGTAGTAGTCGGTGACCTTGTAGAGCACCTCGCACTCGTCGGTCAGGGTGCAGTAGCCGTGGGCGAAGCCTTCGGGGACCAGCAGCTGCCGACCGTCGTCGGCCGACAGCTCGACCGCGACCGAACGTCCGAAGCTCGGCGAGCCCACGCGGATGTCGACGGCGACGTCGAGGATCGCGCCCCGCACGCAGCGGATCAGCTTGGCCTGGGCGTGCGGCGGGCGCTGGAAGTGCAGGCCGCGCACGACGCCGCGCACGGTCGAGCGCACGTGATTGTCCTGCACGAAGGCGCCGCCCGAAAAGCCGGCCTCGTCCAGCGCCGACTGGCGGAAGGTCTCCGAGAACCAGCCGCGCTCGTCGCCATGGCGGGCGGGCGCGATCGACAGGACGTCGGGGATCGCCAGGGGGGTGATCCGCATCAGGCTGGTTCCTCGTCTTTCAGGGCCCGGGCGACGATGGTCGCCACGGCGGGCAGGGACAGTCGCTCCGCGGCCGCGCGACGCGCGCGCGCTCCCAGAGCGGCGCGCTCGGCGGGATCATCGATCAGGCGCGCCAGGGCGCGGGCGGCGAAATCGAGGTCGGGCTCGGCCCAGTCGCCGCCCGCGTAGAGTCCCTGCGGATCGCGCACCGGCGTCGGCCGCGACGGGACCAGGACGGCGCTTTCCGCGTCCATGAAATCGAGATTGCCCGACCAGCCGGTGGCGACCACCGCCTTGCCGGCGGCCATGGCCTCGGCCGGAAACAGGCCGAACCCCTCGGCGCGGTGCAGCGACAACAGGATGTCGCAGCTGGCGACCAGGCCGTCCTTGTCGCGCGGGCTCATCGCCTCGGTCAGCAGGACGACGTCGTCGGCCTCGCCGATCGCCGCGCGCAGCGTCGCGACCGCCTCGGGGGCGGCCTCGGCGCCGACGGTCTTGAACACCAGCAGCGCCGGCCCCGCGCCGAGGGCGCGGGCCCGACGGAACGCCTCCAGGGCGCCGAGCGGGTTCTTTCGGGCGATGGACGAGCGGAAGTCGAAGCCGGCCAGCACCACAACCGCATCGGCCGGCAGTCCGAACCGGGCCCGGTCGGCCGGCTGGGGATCGACCTCGACCGCGAGGGGAGCGACGCGCACCTTCACCCGTCGCGGCGCATCGCGGCGGATCGCCTCGGCCCCGAACTCCGACAGGGTCCACACCTCGTCGACATAGCGGAAGGCGGGACGCCAGGCCCTGGGCATGCGCGGCAGTTCCCAGGCCCAGTAGCCGATGGTCCGGCGGCCGACGAACGGCGCGCCGCGGGTCTGGTCGATCAGATGGATCAGCTCGACGGGGTTCACCTGGACGATCAGCACCGCCGGGCCGGCGGGCGGGAGCACCGGGTCGCCCTCGTCGAGGCGGCGCGCATGGCCCAGCCGCTCGGAGATGTCCCAGGCGATCGTTTCGCGATCCTTCAGGCGAAGCGCGCGGACCAGTCCCCGCGTCGCCTCGCCCAGGCCCAGGACCGCGCCGTGGAAGCCGGCCACGATCACCGGCGCCTCGGCCGGCGGCGCCGGCGGCGAGCGCCGGTTCCAGCCATAGGCGAGCCAGGCGCGGACGTACGGCAGGCGGGTGGACAGGGCGTGCGACGCCCCCGGCAGGGCGCGCCAGACCAGACGCTTGAGCTGCTTGATCACCTTCGCCTTACCTTTGCGGGGCCCCCTGTGTTAGCGAGTGTCTCGCCGCGTTCAACCAAGCATTTGGGCATGCCGACAGTTTCTCCCGCGTTCAGCGTCATCGTCGTCGCCTACCAGAGCGGGCCCACCCTGGCCCGCTGCCTCGCGGGCCTGACGGCCCAGAGCTTCCGCGACTTCGAGATCCTGATGGTCGACAACGCCTCGACCGACGGCGCGCCGCAGGCGGCGGCCGCGGCCGACCCGTCGATCCAGCTGATCGAGCCGGGCGCCAACACCGGCTTCGCGGCCGGCAACAACCTCGCGGCGCAACGGGCCCTGGGCCGCTGGCTGGTTCTGCTGAACCCGGACGCCTACGCCCATCCCGACTGGCTGGCCCAGCTGGCGGCGGCGACGGCGCGGCATCCGGACGTGCGCAGCTTCGCCTCGCTGCAGCTGGTCGCCGACGAGCCGGGCCTGATGGACGGGGCCGGCGACGTCATGACCTCGGCCGGCATCCCGTTCCGCGGCGGCTATCGCCGCAAGGAGACGCCCAAGGTGTTCGAGGGCGAGGTGTTCTCGGCCTGCGGCGCGGCGATGATGGTGGAACGCGACCTGTTCCTGGGCCTCGGCGGCTTCGACGAGCGGTTCTTCTGCTATTGCGAGGACGTCGATATCGGCTACCGCCTGCGACTGGCCGGAGAACCGACCCTGCTGGTCCCCGCCGCCAAGGTCGAGCACGTCGGATCGGCGACGCTGGGCGTGCGCTCGGACTTCGCGCTGTTCCACGGCACGCGAAACCGCGTCTGGACCTTCCTGAAGAACACGCCCTCGCCGATGCTGTGGTGGAGCGCGCCGCTGCACTTCCCGGTGACCGCCGGTCTCTTCCTCCTGCACGTGCGTCGCGGCGACGCCGGGCCGGTGTGGAAGGGCTTCAAGGCCGCGTTCGTGAAAGCCGACCTCGACCCCATCCTGGCCTCGCGACGCGAGATCCAGGCCGCCCGCAAGGCGCCCTGGACCGAAATCCTGCGCGCCATGGCCTGGGACCCGGTGGCCTTCTTCGGCCGCCGGATCATCATCAGGCCGTGGCGAGGTCGTCGATCATCCGCCGCATGAACTGGGCGCCGCGCTCCATCTGGGCGATCTCGACATATTCGTCGGGCTGGTGGGCCTGGTCGATCGAGCCGGGACCACAGATGACGGTGGAGAAGCCCGCGCCCTGGAACTGCCCCGCCTCGGCGGCGTAGGGCGCGACGCGGGCCGGGCCGTTGTCGCCGGCCATGCGGCGGGCGAAGGCTTCGGCGACCCCGTCCTTTTCCGGCGCGAACGACGGCGTCAGCGAGCGCACCTCGACCTTGACCCCGCCCTCGGGCGCCTTGGCCCTGACCTCGGCGTCCAAAGACGCGGCCAGGACGAAGAAGTCGGCCAGGATGGCGTCGGGATCCAGGCCCGGCGGAGTGCGCAGGTCGAAGACGAAGACGCACTGCCGGGCCAGGATGTTCACCGCCGTGCCGCCGTTGACCTGGCCGATGGTCAGGGTCGCGCCCTTGGGCAGGAACGGCGAGGCCGGATCGGCTTCGCGCTCCAGCCGCTCCGACAGCGCCACCAGATGGCTCATCAGCTTGACGGCGACCATGTTGGCCGAGACGCCCAGATGGGTGAGGCTGGAATGGGCTTCGCGGCCGGTCACCGTCACCCAGTAGCTGGCGATGCCCTTGTGGGCCTGGACGGCGACCATGTCGGTGGGCTCGCCGACCACGACCAGGGCGGGCCGCGGAAAGTCGCGGGCGATGATCTCGATCATGTCCGGCGCGCCCAGGCAGCCGATCTCCTCGTCGTAGGAAAAGGCCAGGTGCACGGGCCGCTTCAGGTCCGCCGCGACCAGGTCGGGCGCGGCGGCCAGGGCCAGGGCCAGGAACCCCTTCATGTCGCAGGTCCCGCGGCCGTAGAGGCGGCCGTCGCGCTCGGTCAGCGTCCAGGGATCGCTGCTCCAGGGCTGGCCGTCGACCGGCACCACGTCGGTATGGCCCGACAGCACGACCCCGCCCGCGACGGCCGGGCCGATGCTGGCCATCAGGTTGGTCTTGGTCCCGTCGGCGTTGGGCGCCCGCCGCGAGGCCACGCCCAGGTCGGAAAGATAGGCCTCGACCCACTCGATCAGGGCGAGGTTGGAGCCGCGCGAGGTCGTGTCGAACGAGACCAGCCTGGCAAGGATGTCGATCGCGCGGGCGGAAAGCGCTTCGGGAGAGGAAACCATGCGCCGAGCCTAGGCCGCGCCGCATGGCGTCGCCAAGCCCGGTACGGTCAAATGGGCAGGATCGTGCACCGGTGCGAGGAAAGCTCACACAGGGCGCAAGAATCGTTCCCTTCGCCGGCTTTTCTTCGCCGGGCCGAGGCTTTAGAGGAAGCGGACCATGATCCTGTCCCTCTCCTGCCCCGACCAGCCGGGCATCGTCGCCAAGGTCTCGACCTTCCTGTTCGAGCGCGGCTGCAACATCCTCGACGCCCAGCAGTTCGACGACCAGGAGACGGGCGACTTCTTCATGCGCGTCGTCTTCGATCCGGACGGCGCGGATCGCGCCGCCCTGCGCGCCGAGTTCGAGGTCCTGGCCACGGGCTTCTCGATGCGCTGGACCCTGCGCGACCCGGCCGAGCGCTATCGGGTGATGATCCTGGCCAGCAAGTTCGACCACTGCCTGGCCGACCTGGTCTATCGCTGGCGGATCGGCGAGCTGCCGATGGACGTCACCGCGATCGTCGCCAACCACGCGGCCGAAACCTACACCCACGTCGACCTGTCGGGCCTGCCCTTCCATCACCTGCCGGTGACCAAGGAGACCAAGTTCGAGCAGGAAGCCGCGCTCTGGAAGCTGATCCAGGAGACGCGGACCGACATCGTCGTGCTGGCCCGCTACATGCAGGTGCTGTCCGACGGCCTGGCGGCCAAGCTGAAGGGCCGCTGCATCAACATCCACCACTCGTTCCTGCCCGGCTTCAAGGGCGCCAAGCCCTACCACCAGGCCCATGCGAGAGGCGTGAAGGTGATCGGGGCGTCCGCCCACTACGTGACCGGCGACCTCGACGAGGGTCCGATCATCGAGCAGGACGTCGAGCGCATCAGCCACCGGGACACGCCCGAGGACCTGGTCCGCAAGGGCCGCGACATCGAGCGCCGCGTCCTGGCCCGCGCCCTGCGCTGGCGCCTGGAGGACCGGGTGCTGCTGAACGGTCGCAAGACCGTCGTCTTCACCGACTGATCGCGGGCCGCGCATGAACCTCGACCCCGCCGTTCCGCCCGAGGCCGGCCGCGGCCAGGTCCTGGTCTACATGCCCGATCGCGGCGTCGGCGACCTGACCTGGCACCTGCCCACCCTGCGCGCCATCGCCGCCACGACGCCGGAAGGGACCGTGCTGCTGGCCGCGCGGCCGTCGAGCCGGGCCCGCGACCTGCTGGGCGCCGAGACCTGCGTCACGGCCATCGACTATCTCGAATACCGCTCGGGGACCTGGAAGAACCTCCAGGAGATCGCCGACTTCCGCCGGCTGTGCCGGGCCCGCCGGCCGCGGGCGGTGTGGATCCTTGAAAAGATCGACCGCCCGGCCATCGGCGCGGCCCTGGCCGGCGTGCCTGAGCGGCGGGGCTTCGGCCTGGGGCACGGCCAGCAGCGCTGGCTGACCCACGGCCCCTACCTCCCCAAGACCATGCGCCCGGCCCACCGGATCGACAAGCTGGCCGCCTTCGAGACGGCCCATGGCCTGGAGGTCGCCAGCCGCGAACCGGCCATGACCCCGACCCCGGCCGCGCTCGACATCGTCGAGGCCCGCTTCGGCGCCCTGCCCCGCCCGTGGATCGTCTACGGCGTCGGGGCCAGCGAGACCCGCAAGATGTGGCCCCTGCCCCGGTTCTCGGACTTGAGCGCGGCCCTGTCCGACCTGGGCGGGACCCGCTTCTGGCTGGGCGGCTTCGAGGACAAGACGCGCGTCGACGAACAGCTGGCGGGCGGCTCGCCGGCAGGCGTTTCCGAGGTCAATGTCTGCGAGCTGAAGTTCGACGTCGGCTCGGCCCTGATGTCGCGGGCCGACCTGTTCGTCGGCAACGACTCCGGCCCGATGAACGTGTCGGCCTCGGTCGGCGCGCCGACCCTGGGCCTGTTCGGCCCCGGGCCCGTGCTGGACCATTCGCGCTTCCTGCACGCCCAGGCGGCCGAGGATCTGGCCACGCTGGAGGCCGGGACGGTCGCCGCCCGCGCCCGCGCCCTACTGGCTTGACGCCGGCTGGCCGGCCGCGATCCGCGTCAGGGCCGCCTCCATCTCGTCGCAGGCCCGCTCCCAGGTGAACTGGGCCAGCACGTCGCGCACCGCGCCGTTCAGCCGCGCGCGCAACTCGGCGTCGGCGACCAGGCGCAGCAGGTTGTCGGCCAGGGCGCGGGGATCGCGCGGCGCGCTCATCAGCGCCGTCTCGCCGTCGACGGCGAACTCGCGGTGGCCCAGCACGTCGGTGATGGCCAGGGCCGCGCCGCACAGGGCCGCCTCGCAAGGCGGCAGGCCCCAGCCCTCGTTGTGGCTGGCCGACAGGAACACGGCCGAGCGGTTGTAGAGCGCGCGCAGGTCCGAGTCGGTGGGCGAGGCGTGATAGGTCACATAGGGCGGCAGGCCCTCGGGCGCGCCGGGGCCGTACATCTCGACGGTCAGGCGGGGCTCGGCGGCGTGGGCCAGGGCGAGCGCCTCCAAAGCGTCGGAAAAGCCCTTGTAGCTGGCCCGCTGGTGGATCATCGCCACCCGCCAGGGATCGCGCCCGGCCAGCGGCGTGTCGAGGCCGAAGGTCTCGAAGGCCAGGCCGTTAGGCACGAGCGCCGCGTTCACGCCGCGCTCGGCCGCCTTGGCGCGGATGGAGCGGGCGATGACGATCTTGGCCATCGGCGCGGACCAGGCGCGTTCGACGCCCTCGGCGTCGCGCTCGAAGCCGAAATCCCAGTGCTGGGCGAAGAAGACCTTGGCGCCATGGCCGGCGGGCAGGCGCGCGACGGCCTCGACGGCGCTCCACACCGTCGCCACCACGACGTCGCCGGGCGGCGTCCGCTCGGGCGAGAGGTCGAGCGTCCACAGCACGCGGACCTTGGGCGAGATGGCGGCCCAGGTCGGCCGCCAGCGGCCGTCGCGCTTCCACCGGCGCCAGCGCAGCCACAGGCGCACCTTCTTGCCCAGGCGCGCGGCCGGCTTCTGCGCCGCCGGCAGGACGACGGTCACGTCGTGCCCGCGCTCGGCCAGTCGATTGGCGTGCTCATAGACGACACGCGTCCCGCCCACCGGGCGAAGGCTCGCCCCAGGCTCCACGAATACGATTTTCATGCGCGCCCCCTGGCGGCCGATCGCCCCGCCGCCCGATGGTCGAGCCGGCGGGGCGACACCTTACTACGGGCCTCAGCCCTTCGGCGCCTGCAGCTTGCTGCGCAGCACGTCGATCAGCTCGATCTTGAAGACCAGGGTGCTGCCCGGCGGAATGTCCGGCCCGGCCTGCATGTCGCCATAGGCCAGGTCGGCCGGCACATAGAGCATCCACTCGTCGCCGGGACGCATCAGCTGCATGGCCTCGACCCAGCCGGGGATCAGGCCGCGCAGCTGGAACGAGGCCGGCACGCCGCGCTCGTAGGAGCTGTCGAACACCATGCCGTCCAGGCGCTTGCCCTCGTAGTGGACCTTGACCTCGTCGATCGGGCGCGGATGCAGGCCGTCGGCCGGACCCGAGCGCACCACCTTGTACTGCAGGCCGCTGGGCAGGGTGACCACGCCCGGCTGCTTGGCGTTCTCGGCCAGGAAGCCCACGCCGGCGGTCTTGTTGGCCGAGATCGCGGCCTGCTTGGCGGCCAGGTCCTCCTTCGAGGGGCCGCACCCGGCCAGGGACAGGCCGGCCAGGACGGCGATGACGAGGAACCGAGCGCGCATGTGAAGTCTTTCCGAGGGCGAAACCGCGCCCTGAGCTAGCAGGCTTGGCGCGAACATCAATCATTCCATGCTTGGAACGCTTTCCAGACACCGTTGTCATGCAACGGTGGTGGCGCGTGCGGCTCCGAGCCCTTAAGACGCATCCATCAAGACGTAAAACGAGGCGTTCATGAAACCTGTCCGCAAGGCCGTTCTTCCCGTCGCGGGTCTTGGCACCCGGGTCCTGCCCGGCACCAAGTCGACGCCGAAGGAACTGCTCAACGTCGTGGACCGGCCGATCCTGTCCTACATCGTCGAGGAAGGCCGCGCGGCCGGCATTGAGCACTTCGTCTTCATCACCGGCCGCGGCAAGGGCGCCATCGAGGACTATTTCGATCACCAGATCGAACTCGAGATGCAGCTCGAGGCCAAGGGCAAGCTCGACATCCTCAAGCAGCTGCGCGACGAGCTGCCCCGGCCGGGCGAGATGAGCTTCGTGCGCCAGATGGCCCCGCTGGGCCTGGGCCACGCGGTGTGGTGCGCCCGCGACATCATCGGCGACGAGCCGTTCGCCGTGCTGCTGCCCGACGTCATCGTCGACTCGCCGAAGTCGGCCCTCAGCCAGCTGATCGAGGTCTATGACCAGGTCGGCGGCGGCAACATCATCGGCGTCGAGGAAGTGCCGGAGAGCGAGACCCACAAGTACGGCGTCGTCGCCCCCAGCAAGGTCGAGGGTCGCCTGGCCACCATGAGCGGCATGGTCGAGAAGCCGCCCAAGGGCACGGCCCCGTCGAACTGGGCCATCGCCGGCCGCTACATCCTGCAGCCGGAGATCTTCGACCTGCTGGCCAGCCAGGAAAAGGGCGCCGGCAACGAGATCCAGCTGACGGACTCGATGGCCAAGCTGATGCAGAACCAGGCCTTCCACGCCTATGTCTACGAAGGCGACACCCACGACTGCGGCGACAAGATCGGCCTGCTGAAGGCCAATGTCGCCCTGGCCCTGAAGCGTCCGGACCTCGGCGAGGCCGCGCTGAAGATGCTCAAGGGCGTGCTGGGCTGAAACGCGCCGGCGGGAGGCCCAGCCGCCCGCCGATCGCCCCCAATGAAACTCCAGAGTGTACTTCTCCGCGAAGCCGGTTAGGCAAGGAGAGCAGCGCCGCTCGAATCCGATCGCGGCGCGGCCTCGAGCGTTTTCTTGCTTCGCGTGCGCCTTCGGCCAGTTGCGGCGCCGCCAGCCTCTTGGGAAAGAACACCGTGCGGTTCAGCATACACGGCGACTCACACGTCAATCCCTTCAAGATCAACGATCCGGCGATCGCCGGCCGGCCCAATCCGTTCCACATCCCCGAATACATCTCGGCCCAGCATCGGTTCGCGACCGACGCCGACCAGATCGCCGTTTACACCTACACCTCTTCCACGGCGATTGGCCTGGACAGCTCTTCCTCCGAGAACGGTTCTGGCGCCCGGATCTTCGCCAACGTGCAGCAGGAGCTCGCCGAGGGCGCGGAGACCCTCGCCTTCTGCTTCGGGCGCGTCGACCTGGATTTCGTCTATCCCTACAAGCGCATCATCCAGGGCAGCGACTTGAACCTGGCGCAGTTCGCCGGCCTCAGCCGAGCCAACTATCTAAGCTTCCTTTTGCGGCTCGAGGAAAGGGTCGTGAAGGGTCGGGCCCGGATCGTCGTCCTAGGCCTTCCCGCGCCGATCCTGCCGCCCGAAGACATGGCCCATTTCGTCTGGAACGACTCCATCCGGCAGCACATCGCCAACGCCAACGGCGTGCTGAACGACGACATCGGCCGCCCGCCCGCCGACACCGACAAGGCTCGGCTGATCGAAACCATCGCCCCGCTCAGCGTCAGGACTCAGGCCAGCGTCGCCCTGAACCAGGCCCTGGCCTACGAATGCGGCGCCTGCGGCTTCGGCTTCGTGGACCTGGACGCGACCATGGTCGATACCGCCAACGGGACGGTCAGGCCCGATTTTGTCGCAGGTCGCGACCATCATGCCTATCCGCAGGCGCTTGGCCCCCTGTGGCTTCAACTGTTGCGCACGAGCGTCGGTTTCGCCGCTTGAACTGAAGCGCGCGATCTGCAACCTCATGCGCATGAGCAATGGCGTTCCCATATCCACCCAAAACGCTCTGGATATACTCCAGTCGCGTTACGGCGTAAAATTCCAGCCCGAAGATCCACGCTTCCTAAGACTAATCGCCGGCATTAATCATACCGACGAATTCGTCGCCAAACTTGATCGCCTGGAGAGCTTTATATCTGGATGCTCTCGCGTGCTTCTTCGGCGAGACCCAGATCCGGGTTTTGTTTCGGAATATATCCAGCACGGCAACGAAGACGTTATCCGCATACTTGTACTGAACAGCCCCGAAGGACGCCGTTATCTGGCCGATGCCTTCATGTCCGGCGGAATCACTCAGTATCCCGAAGCGGACGTCACCTTCGATCACGTGTTCAAGACGGCCGGCACGGCGCTCGTGGAGGCGCTGCGCGTCTTCTATCCGATCGAGGTCATCACGCCGCCGCTGAACCCCGATGCGCTGAACGAGCCTACGGTCAAACTCTATAGCCGCTTTCCGATCGTCGCCGGTCACCTGGGCGGCCAGGCGCGCCGGCGGTTCGCCTCGCCCACCCGCGCGGCCCTGACCGTCCTGCGCGACCCCGTCAAGCGCGTGGGGTCGGTCTACACCTACTGGAGGGAGTTCCTTCCCGGACATCCCGAATACCACGCCTCGCACATCGTCGCGGCGCGACGGCTGACGTTCTCGGAATTCCTGCGCAGCACCGATCCGGAGATCGTCGTGCAGCTGAACAATTTCCAGTTCGCGGCCCTGTCGGGATCCCCTGCCTGCACGATGGAAGAACAGGCGGAATGGCTGCCTGCCGGCGAGGCCCTGCTGGCCGAGTTCGCCGATGTCGGCCTGACCGAGCACCTGGCGGCCTTCCTACGCCGCATGACGACTCGCCTGGGCGTCAAGACCCAGTACGATCCCGAGACCCTGCTTCGGAGCGTGTACTCGCGGCGATCGACGACCAAACTCTCCATGTCGGACGAGGATGTCGCCTATCTGAAGGCGCGCAACCTGATCGACCAGCACATGTACGATCTGGTCCTGGCCAGGCAGGAGGGGGCGCAGGCGGAGAAACCGGCGACCAAGGCCGCCGGCAAGCGTACGCGCGCGCCCTCGGCCAAGAAGAAGGGCTCGGCTCCGGCCTAAAGCCCGCCGGGTCCGGATAGGATCGTCCAAACCTGCCCGGCGGGCTTCATGGGCTCAAAGGCTCGAAGCCCGTCCGGGCGAGGCTCAGACCGAGCGCGGCGGGTAGCCGTGCTCGCGCAGGGCGTTCATGACTTCCTGGGTGTGCTGGGCGTCGCGGGTCTCGATGGTGATGTCGAACTCCGCGCCCTTGGCCGGCACGTCGAGGGCCAGGCGGTTGTGGTTCACCTCGATGATGTTGGCGCCCATGGTCCCGATCACGCTGGCCACGGTCGACAGCAGGCCGGGGCGGTCGTCGCCGACGATGCGCAGGGACACCAGGCGCTGGGCGCGCACCAGCTCGCGCGTCAGCACCGAAGCCAGCAGGCGGGTGTCGATGTTGCCGCCGCACAGGATCAGGCCGCACTTCTTGCCGCGGAAGCGTTCCGGATAGGCCAGCAGCGCCGCCAGCGAGGCCGCGCCGGCCCCTTCGGCGATGGTCTTCTCGACATTGCAGTAGAGCGAGACCGCCTGCTCCAGATAGGGCTCCTCCAGCAGCAGCACGTCCTCGATCAGCGGGCGGGCGACGCTGTAGGTCAGTTCGCCCACCTGCTTGACCGCGACGCCCTCCGCGATCGTCTGGCCGCCGCAGTGGGCCTGGACGCCGCGCATCTTGGCGGTGAACGAGGGATACATCGCCGGCTCGCAGCCGATGATGCGGATGTCGGGATTGATCGCCTTGGCCGCCGTGGCGACGCCGCTGATCAGGCCGCCGCCGCCGATCGGCACCGGCAGGATTTCCAGGTCCGGCACGTCTTCCAGCATCTCCAGGGCGATGGTGCCCTGGCCGGCCATGATGTCGTAGTCGTCGAACGGGTGGACGAAGGTCAGGCCCTGCTCCTCGCGCAGCTTGCGCGCATGGGCGTTGGCGTCGTCATAGGTTTCGCCCTCGATGACCACGTTGGCGCCGAAGTCGCGGGTGTGCTGCACCTTCACGAACGGAGTGGTCTTGGGCATGACGATGGTCACCGGCACGCCGAGGCGCGCGCCGTGATAGGCCAGGCCCTGGGCGTGGTTGCCGGCGCTGGCGGCGATCACGCCGCGCTCCTTCTCGACGTCGGACAACAGCAGCAGCTTGTTGAGCGCGCCGCGCTCCTTGTAGGCGGCCGTGAACTGCAGGTTCTCGAACTTCACCCACACCTCGGCGCCCGTGATCTTCGACAGCGTCCGCGAATAGCGGCACGGCGTGCGCTCGATGTGCCCGGCCAGGCGTTCGGCGGCGGCGCG
>NZ_QHJY01000087.1 GCF_003185805.1 Caulobacter sp. D5 | reverse complement strand
CGGCGGCGGTCTCTTCCAGGCTGGCGGCCTGCTGTTCGGTGCGGCGCGACAGGTCGTCGGAGGCCTGGGCGATCTCTTCCGAACCGGCGCGGATGCCGCCGGTGGCGCCGTTGATGCCGCGCATGGCGTCCTGCAGGCGGCCGGCGGCGGCGTTGAAGTCGGACTTCAGCTGCTCGGCCTTGGGCGCGAAGTGGGCGTCGATGCGGTAGGTCAGGTCGCCGTCGGCCATGGCGCCCAGGGCCGAGCCCAGGGCCTGGATGGCGATGCGGTCGGTCTCGGCCTCGGCGGCCTTCTCGGCTTCGCGTTCGGCGCGTTCGCGCTCGGTGCGGGCGGCGGCGGCGGCGGCTTCCTCTTCCAGGCGCAGCTTGTGGATGGCGGCGTCCTTGAAGGTGGCGACGGCGCCGGCCATCTCGCCGATCTCGTCCTTGCGGCCCGCGGCGGGCACGGCGACGGTGTTGTCGCCGGCGGCCAGGCGGCGCATGGCGGTGGTCATGGCGGCGACCGGAGCGGCGATGCCGCCCGTCAGCAGCAGTCCGCCGGCGACGGCGACGGCCAGGACGATGGCGATGCCGATGGCCAGCACCAAGGTGTTGCGCAGGGAGGCGGCGGCCTGGGCTTCGGTCTGGGCGGTGACCACGGCTTCGGCGTCGTCGGTGATGGCCTGGATGGCGTCTTCCACAGGCTCGACGGCCTTGTCGGCGACGCCGTCATGCTTGACCAGATCGACGGCCTGGGCGCGGGTCGCCGGATCGGCGCCCAGCTGCTCGGCCGGCTCGATGGCCATCTTGCGGTAGTTGGCGTAGGCGACCTCGACGGCGGCGATGCGGTTCAGGTCGGCTTCGTCGCTACCCGCCAGCTTGCGCAGGTCTTCCAGCGCGCCGAGGAACTTCGGCTTGTGGGCCTCTTCCAGGCGCTTGACGTAGTAGTCGTCGCCCGACAGCAGGAAGCCGCGCAGCGAGTTTTCCTGGCGGGTCAGGCGGAAGGCGGCCGTGTCGGCGGCGCGCAGGCTCTGCTGGGCCAGAGCGGACTGCTTCACCGAGGCCTCATAGACCTCCTGGTTGACGTAGAGGGTGACGCCCATGGCCAGGATCGCGGCCAGCATCACGCCGAACACGATCATCAGCTTCTGGGGGATCTTCAAGTCGCCAAACCGCACAGCCCGCCTCCAAAGTTCATTCCCGACATCTGTGCCCACGAGCACATGTCACGACGGAAGCTCTGGCGAGTTCGCGGTTTCCACGACATTAACCGTACTGTGGCGGAACGTCGCACCCTGGAGACTGAAAATGTCAGCCATTCGCAGCTGGCTCGACCTGTGGATACTCAGGATTGCGCTGCGTAAAGGGTTACCGCTGATAAGGCGACGCCCGCTCCACCTGGGGCGGAGCGGGCGTGCGACAAAGGCGCAGTGAAGTTTTTTGCCTGCGACGTCGAATTAGTGGGCTTCGTCCCAGTTGCTGGCGGCTCTCGCCTCCACCGTGAGGGGAATGGAAAGCGCCACGGCCGGCTCGGCCGCGCCCTCCATCACCCGGCGGGCGAGCGCGCAGACGGCCTCGGCTTCGGCTTCCGGGGCCTCGAAGACCAGTTCGTCGTGCACCTGCAGCAGCATGCGCGCCTCGAGGCCCGCCTCTTCCAGCGCGCCCGGCATGCGCACCATGGCCCGGCGCATGACGTCGGCGGCAGCGCCCTGGATCGGGGCGTTGATGGCGGCGCGCTCTGAGAACTGCCGCTGGCCCACCGACTTGGCGTGGATGTCGGGGATGTTGATCTTGCGGCCGAAGATCGTGGTCACGTAGCCGTGCTCGCGCACGAAGGCCCGGGTGGCGTCCATATAGGCCTGGATGCCGGGGAAGCGCTCGAAATAGGTCTTGATATAGGCCCCGGCCTCGCCCTGGCCGATGCCCAGCTGGTTGGCGAGACCAAAGGCGCTGATGCCGTAGACGATGCCGAAGTTGATGGCCTTGGCCCGGCGGCGGATCAGCGGGTCCATGCCCTCGATCGGGGTGTCGAACATTTCCGAGGCCGTCATGGCGTGGATGTCGAGCCCGTCGCGGAAGGCTTTCTGCAGCTGCGGGATGTCGCCGATGTGGGCGAGTAGCCGAAGCTCGATCTGGCTGTAGTCGGCGCTGATCAGCACCTTGCCCGGCGCGGCCACGAAGGCCTTGCGGATCTTGCGGCCTTCCTCGGTGCGCACCGGGATGTTCTGCAGATTGGGGTCCGACGACGACAGGCGGCCCGTGGTGGTCGCGGCCAGGGCGTAGGAGGTGTGCACCCGGCCCGTGCGCTCGCTCATCGCGGCGATCAGGTTCTCGGTATAGGTGCCCTTCAGCTTGGACAGTTGGCGCCAGTCGAGCAGCACGCGCGGCAGCTCGTGGCCTTCGTTGGCCAGGCTTTCCAGCACGTCGCTGTCGGTCGACCACTGGCCGGTGGCGGTCTTCTTGCCGCCCTTCATCGACATCTCGCCAAACAGCACGTCGCCGATCTGCTTGGGGCTGCCCAGGTTGAAGGGGCGGCCGGCCAGCTTCTGGGCCTGCTCCTCGAAATCGGCCATGCGCAGCGAGAACTCGTTGGAGAGCCGGCGCAGGGTCTCGGGATCGACGCGGATGCCGTCGTTCTCCATGGTCGCCAGCACGGCGGGGAGGGGACGCTCCAGGGTCTCGTAGACGGTCAGCAGGCCCTCGGCCGCCAGGCGCGGGCGCAGCACGTTGTAGAGCCGCAGGGTGACGTCGGCGTCCTCGGCGGCGTAGGCGGTCGCCTTGTCGAGGGGCACGTGCTTGAAGCTGATCTGGCTCTTGCCCGTGCCCGCCACTTCCTTGAACGGGATGGGCTTGTGGCCCAGCCACAGCTCCGACAGCTCGTCCATGCCGTGGCCGTGCAGGCCCGCTTCCAGCACGTAGCTGATCAGCATGGTGTCTTCGATCGGGGCGACCTTGATCCCCCGGCGCAGCATCACGGCGATGTCGTACTTGGCGTTCTGGGCGACCTTCAGCACCGAAGGATCTTCCAGCAGCGGCTTGAGGGCGGCCAGGGCGTCTTCTTCGGAGATCTGCTCCAGCTTGGCGGGGGCCTCGAAGATCAGGCCGCCGTCCTGAGCCTTTTCCTCGTGGCTGACGGGGATGTAGCAGGCCTCGCCCGGGGCGATGGCCAGGGACACGCCGCACAGGCCGGCGTTGGCCGACGACAGGGCGTCGGTCTCGGTGTCGAAGGCGACGATCCCCTTGGCGCGGGCCTTGTCGATCCAGACCTGAAGCGTCGCCAGGTCGCGCACGCAGACATAGGCCGCGGTGTCGATGGCGACGGGCTCGGCCACCGGGCTGGCCGCGGCCCGGGCGGCGGCCGAGGCGTAGGAGACGGTGGTGACCGGCGCGCTCACGGCCTTATCCGACGGGCGGACGTCCAGGGTGCGGGGCGCGGCCGCGGCGTTGCCGTCGCCGACCCGGCGGGCCAGGGTGCGGAACTCCATCTGCTCAAGGAAGTCGGCCAGCACGGCCTTGTCGGGCTCGCGCACCACCAGGTCGTCCAGCGGCTCGGGCAGGGGGGTGTTGCAGTCCAGGGTGACCAGGGCCCGCGACAGGCGGATCTGGTCGGCGAAGTTGATCAGGGTCTCGCGGCGCTTGGGCTGCTTGATCTCGCCGGCCCGGGCCAGCAGCGTGTCGAGGTCGCCGTACTCGGTGATCAGCTGGGCGGCGGTCTTGACGCCGATGCCGGGCGCGCCGGGCACGTTGTCGACGCTGTCGCCGCACAGCGACTGCACGTCCACGACCTGCTCGGGATAGACGCCGAACTTCTCGAACACCTCGTTGCGGCCGATGCGGACGCCCTTCATGGGATCGAACATCGAGACGCTGTCGCCGACCAGCTGCATCAGGTCCTTGTCGGACGAGACGATGACGGCCTCGCCGCCGGCGTCGCGCGCGGCGCAGGCATAGGCGGCGATCAGGTCGTCGGCCTCGTAGCCAGGCAGCTCGATGGCCGGCACGCCGAAGGCCCGGGTGGCGTCGCGGACCAGCGGGAACTGCGGGATCAGGTCTTCCGGCGCCGGCGGACGATGGGCCTTGTACTGGTCGTACAGCTTGTTGCGGAACGTCTTTTCCGAGTGGTCCCAGATCACCGCCAGGTGCGTGGGCGCGTCGCCCTGCATGTCGCGCATCAGCTTCCACAGCATGTTGCAGAAGCCCTGCACCGCGCCGACGGGCAGGCCGTCGCTCTTGCGGGTCAGGGGCGGCAGGGCGTGATAGGCGCGGAACAGATAGGCCGAGCCGTCCACCAGGAACAGGCGCAGGGCGGGGCCGTCCTGGGTGAGCGGGCGGGTCTGGGCGGATTCGGGCGCGGCGGCGTCGGTCATGGCGGCGAACATAGGCGGACGAAGGCCCGGCCGGAACCCTCGCCGGGCGGTCGCGCAACGCTTGGCGCCGAAGGCGTGTCCGGCTTATGCTCGCGCTTGAGTGGAGCGCTCGGGCGAGGCCCGGGCCGAGGGGGTTTTCGTGTCGCTTTTCCGTTCAGGTTCCGTCGCGGCGCTGGCGCTGCTGGCGGCGTTTCCGGCCCTGGCCCAGTCGTCCTCGCAGTCTTCCTCGCAATCCTCGTCCCAGAGCGCTTCGCAGGCCTCGCCCGCCGCCGGCCGGGACGACGAGGACAACGCCGAATTCCTGCGCACCTTCGCGGCCTGGCCCAAGCCGGCCGAGATGCGCTCGGCCTTCCCGGCGGGCGCGACCGTCACCGGCCGGGCCAGGATCGAGTGCGTGGTCGCCGCCAAGGGCGCGCTGTCGAACTGCGCGGTGCTGCGCGAGATTCCGGCCGGCCAGGGTTTCGGCGCCGCGGCCATGAGCCTGTCGAACCGCTATCGCGCCCGGATCAAGGACGAGGCCGGCGCCTCGACCGTCGGCAGGAAGGTCACCTATTGGGCCGAACTGCTGGCGCCCGGCGACGCCAATCCCAACTGGGTGCGCAAGCCGACCGGCCAGGACCTGGCGGGCGTCTTCCCCGTGGCCGCGGTCAAGGCGGGCAAGGACGGGGCTGCCACGATCCACTGCCGGGTGACGGTCGACGGCTTCCTCGACCGCTGCGTCGTGATCAGCGAGACGCCCGAAGGCCTGGGTTTCGGCCCGGCCGCCCTGGCGCTGGCGCCGCAGTTCCGCATGAGCCCGATGATCCGCGACGGCAAGCCCCAGACCGGCGAGGTCACCGTGCCGATCAACTGGAAGGGCCTCAGCGGCGCGGGCCTGAGGACCGTCAGCAAGGAGCGGCTGCTGATCGACCCGCCGTGGAAGCAGGCGCCGACCTCGGCCCAGGTGGACGCCGCCTGGCCCAAGGGCGCGGCTGGCCTCGACGCGGGCCAGGCCGCCATCCGCTGCCGGCTCAAGACCGGCGGCGCGCTGAGGGGCTGCGAGGTGATCTCCGAGCTGCCCGCCGGCAAGGGCTTCGGCAAGGCCGCTCTGGCCTTGGCCGACCAGTTCCTCGTCTCGCTCGATCCGAACGATAACAAGCTGGCGGGGATGATCCAGGTCGACGTGCCGGTGCGCTTCCGGGCGCCGGGCTCGACCACGCGCAAGCTGACCCGTCCGCGCTGGATCCGCGCGGCCGATCCCGAGGCCATGGCCGCGGCCTTCCCCGAGGCCGCGCGCAAGGCGGGGGTGGCGGTCGGCACGGGGGTGGTGTCGTGCCTCGTCACCGCCGAAGGCCGGCTGACCGACTGCGAGGCCGTGCGCGAAGAACCGCTGAACCTCGACTTCGCCGCCGCGGCGATGACGGTGGCGGGGACCATGCGCATGAACCTCTGGACGACCGAGGGCGACCCGGTGGACGGCCAGCGCATCCGCCTGCCTGTCCGTTTCGAGGAGCCGGGTCCGGCGGCCGCGCCGGCCGAAAAGCCGGCGGACAAGGCCACGCCCTGACGGTTTCCTGAACGGGGCCAAGCCCTTGCTTTGCAACCAGCGTTCGCCCAAATGAGGCGAGATCGCCCTTAAGGCGCCCCAGGCTGGACCTGTGGATAGTTTACAGGCAAAAGCGCGTCCGCCTCACAGGCGGACCACGTGCCGCATGGCGCGCCCGGGAACCGACGGGCATGTCTGCGACTTGGTTTCAGTACGTAAAAGCGCCCTCCCCGACGCGGATACCTTTTTGACCATGACCTTGAAGAAGACCATCGCCCTGGGCCTTGGCCTGGGAACGTGCAGCCTTGTCGTCGCCGCCGTGCTGGCGACCGGGACTTTCAGCCCCCCGCCGGTTTCGGACAATCCGACCAGCGAACCCGTCGAGCTACGCGCGCCCCTGGCGCCCGCCGAGCAGGGCGCGCCGCTGCCCAAGCAGTACGTGGTCTGATGTCGCATCCCTCTCCCCCTTGCGGGAGAGGGTGGCCTCGTGGAGCGAGGTCGGGCGAGGGGTTGAAAACCCTCCCCGCTGCTACGGCGGATCGGCTGGGTGCGGTGTCTCGGGTCTGAGAGACCCCTCATCCGTCGGCTATCGCCGCCACCTTCTCCCGCAAGGGGAGAAGG
>NZ_QHJY01000086.1 GCF_003185805.1 Caulobacter sp. D5 | reverse complement strand
TCAGGCGCTCGCCCAGGGTCGGATCGGCAAGCTCCGCGCCGCCGGCCAGGGCCAGATCGGACACGGAAACCGGACCCAGGGTCTCGAAAAAGCGGGGGTCCGGCATGGAAACCTCTCGACGACGGCCGTCCCGGGAATCGCCCGATACGGACGAAGTGTAGGCGGCCGAAAGCCGTCCCGAGTCAATGCCGTAACGGAAGGCGCCCGCCCGGCGAGAAGCCGGGCGGGGCCCTCTTAGTCCTTAGTTCCGCTGCAGTTCGGCGGCCAGCTGGGCGGCCTGCTGCGGGGTCAGCTTGGTGCGTTCCAGGGCCTGGAACGACGTGGCCTTGCCACGGGCGTCCAGCAGGCTGACGACCTGCGGGGTGATGTCCATGGCCGGGTTGAAGATGGCCACGGCGTTGCGCTCGACCAGCAGGCCGCAGGCCTTTTGCTGATAGGCGGCGATCACGGCCGGCTGCAATTCCACTTGGTACTGCTGCTGGGCGGTGTTGGCCGTGGCGACCAGTTCCATCTGGGTGTGGGCGGCGTCGCGCTGCAGGGCGCTCTGCTCCAGTTCCAGGTCCGACTTCTGCTTTTCGCGAGCGGTGATGTCGGCGGCCGGGGTCTTGGCCGCGGCGTTGAAGGCGTCGATCTTGGTCTGCAGGGCCTTTTCACGGGCGGCCAGCGGCGACTCGGCCGTGGTCTGCAGGGCCTTCAGGCGGGCGTCGAGCGCCTTGCCGGTGGCCGAGGTGCCGCGAACGGCGCCGGCCGAGAACACGCACAGGCTAGGGATCGCCGCGCCGTGGGTGATCGGCGGAGCGGCCGGGGCGGCCGGAGCCTTGGCGAGCGGAGCGGCGGCTTGAGCGAAAGCGCCGGAAGCCACGGCGAGCGCGGCCAGGCCCGAAGCGGCCGCGGCGAAGAACTTGGAGGACATGCTGTCAGGAGCCTTGTGGAGATTAGAAACGGGTTGAAGTGGAGAAGCGGAAGGTTTCCGTCCGGTCGTAGTCTTCCTTCTTCAGGATCTGGCTGATGTCGAACCGGATGGGACCCATGGGCGACTTCCAGTCGATGCTGATGCCGGCGGAAGCCCGCAGACCGAGGTTGTCCCGGATGTTTTCGTCGAAGACTCCGGTCGAACTTTGGCGATCGACGTCATCCAGCTGACCGGCGGTGCCGAAGTCGGTGAACAGGGCGGCCTTGATGCCGTACTGCTCGGGCAGGAAGGTCGGGATGCTCAGCTCCAGCGAACCGATGGCGTACAGCTTGGCGCCCAGGGCGCTGCTGTCGGTCGAGGTGTCGCGCGGGCCGATACCGGCGGTCTCGAAGCCGCGGAAGCTGGAACCGCCCTTGTAGAAGCGGTCGTTGATGCGGACGCTGTCGCCGCCCCAGCCCTCGATGTAGCCGGCCGAACCGGTGGCCTGCAGGACGAAGTCCTTGTTGAAGCCCCAGTACCAGCCGCCGTCCACCTCGGTCTTGAGGTAGTTCACATCGCCGCCGAAGCCGGCCAGGTCCTGGTTCAGGTCGGCGAAGAAGCCGCGGGTCGGACGCAGCGGATCGTTCCGCTTGTCCAGACGCAGGCCGTAGCCGACCAGCGAGGTCATGTAGGCGCCGCGCTGCAGGCAGAGGATCGCCGAAACGGTGCCGGCGGTGCAGTAGCTGTCGGCCACGTCCACCTCGTCCTGGCGCAGGGTGTAGCGCAGGCTCATCGAGGTGTTCTGGGTCAGGCCGAAGCCCAGGGTGAAGCCGCCGCCGATCGACTTGGTGTCGTAGGCCGCGTAGTCGCTGAGGTCGTAGCGGTACGAATAGAGGTTCACGCCGGCGGCCAGGTTGCGGCCCAGGAAGCGCGGCTCGGTGAAGGCGAAGTCGACCTGCTGACGCAGCGAGCCGACCGAGACGCGGGCGCGCAGGTTCTGGCCGCGACCGCGGAAGTTCCGCTCGGTGACGCCGACGTCGAGCACCAGCTGGTCGACCGAGCTGTAGCCGGCGCTGAACGACAATTCGCCCGTCGGCTGCTCCTCGACCTTCACGCGCAGGGCGGTGCGGTCGGGGGCGCTGCTCGGCACTTCCTCGATGTTGACGTCCTTGAAGAAGCCCAGGCGGCGCATGTTGTTGCGCGACCGATCGACCAGCACGCGGTTGTAGGCGTCGCCTTCGGCGACTTCCATCTCGCGGCGCAAGACGTAGTCGAGGGTGCGGGTGTTGCCGACGATGTCGATGCGGTCGACGTAGACGCGCGGGCCTTCACGCACCTGGAACACCACGTCGACCGTCTGGGTCTCGCGGTTGGGCACGTAGCGCGGACGCACGTCCACGAAGGCGAAGCCGGCCGCGCCCGCCGCGAAGGTCAGGGCGTCGGTGGCCTGCTCGATGCGCTCGTCCTCGTAGATCTGGCCGGTCTTGATCGGCAGGATCTGGGCCAGCAGGTTGCCGTCGAGCTTCTTCAGCTCGGTTTCGACGGTGACCTTGCCGAACTTGTACTTGGGGCCTTCGTCGATCGTGTAGGTGACCGCGAAGCCGTTCTTGTCGGTCGCCAGCTCGGCCGTCGAGGCCACGACGCGGAAGTCGAAGAAGCCGCGGTTGCGATAGTACTTACGCAGCTGTTCGCGGTCGTACTCGATACGGTCCGGGTCGTAGTTGTCGTTGCTGGTCAGGAACTTGTACCAGTGCGACTCCTTGGTGACGATGACGTCGGCCAGCTCGTTGTCCGAGAATTCCTTGTTGCCGAGGAAGTTGACGCCGAGGACGCCGCTCTTGGGGCCTTCGTTGATCTCGAACACCAGGTCGACGCGCTTCTGCGGCAGCTCCACGACCTTCGGGGTCACGGTGGCCGAGATGCGGCCCGAGCGGCGGTAGAGTTCGATGATGCGCTGGACGTCGGCCTGAACCTTGGCGCGGGTGAAGATGCCGCGCGGACGGATCTGGACCTCGTCCTTCAGCTTGTCTTCCTTGAGCGCCGAGTTCCCTTCGAAGACCACCTGGTTGATGATCGGGTTCTCGACGACCTTGACCACCAGGTCGCCGCCGACCAGCTCGATCGAGACGTCGGCGAACAGGTCGGTGCGCGCCAGGGTCTTCAGCGCCAGGTCGAGGCGGGCCGGATCGACGGTCTCGCCGGCCTGGATCGGCAGGTACGACAGCACGGTGCCCGCTTCGATCCGCTCGTTGCCCTGCACGACGATGCGCTGCACCACGCCCGAGGTCTGGGCCTGGGCGAACGCCGCCTGCGGCGCGATCAGGGCGGTGGAGCCGAAGAGGAGCGCAACGCCGGTGGCGAACGCGGCGCTGTGTGCGCGAATTTTGCTCATGGGACCAATCATGGACGGGCGGGCGGCGTTCACGTGAACAGGCCGCCGATGAATTTGAACACGTCGAAGCGGTTGAGGTCGTTCCAGGCCGCGAACAGCATGAAACCAAGGATCAAGGCAAGGCCCGCCCGGAACCCGGCGGCCTGGAAGTCGGCGCGCAGAGGACGCCGGAAGACGGCCTCGTAGGCGTAGAGCAGCAGGTGGCCGCCATCGAGCACGGGGATCGGCAGCAGGTTCATGAAACCGATGCTGACCGACAGGCTGGCGATGAACAGCAACTGGTTGAACAGCAGCCGCAGCATCACCGTGCCGACGTCAGGCGCGCCTTCGACGCTGGCCTTGGTCACCGCGCCGGCCGAGTGGCCGATGCCGATGATGCCGCTGATCTGGTCGGCCGGCAGCTGACCGGTCAGCAGGCGGCCCAGATAGAAGGCGATGGTCTTGAGCATGTCCCAGACCTGGCCGACGGCGTCGGGGATGGCGCTGAGCAGGCTGGACTTCTGCAGGTAGGGCCGGCTGCGGCTTTCGAGACCCAGCTGGCCGACCTTCACGCGGCCGCTGAACTGGTCCTTCTGCTCGACCAGGCGCGGCGTGGCGGTCAGAGAGACGGTCTGGCCGGCGCGCTCGACGCCGAAGACGATCGGCAGCTTGGCGCGCAGGGTCACGTAGCGCTGGACCTGCTGGAAGTCCTTTACCTTGCGGCCGTCGATGCGGACGATGGTGTCACCGGGACGGAAGCCCGCCTCGGCGGCGGCGCTGCCCGGCGTCACGGCCGAGATGGTGGCGGGCGACTTCAGGTCGCCGATGACCAGCAGCACCACGGCGAAGATCAGCGTCGCCAGCACGAAGTTGGCGAAGGGACCGGCGGCGGCGATGACCGCCCGCTGCCAGATCGGCTTGAAATGGAAGTACTTGCCGACGGCCGCCGCGCCTTCGCGCTGGGCGATCTCGGCCTTCATGGCGTCGAGGTCGTTCTGGTCGGGCACGCTGGCGGCGTTCTCGTCGCCGGCGAAGCGCACGTAGCCGCCCAGCGGGATCGAGGCGATCCGCCACTCCACGCCGTGCTTGTCGCGCCAGGAGAACAGGGCCGAGCCGAAGCCGATCGAAAAACGATCGATCGCGACGCCGCACGCGCGCGCCGCCCAGAAGTGTCCGAGCTCGTGCACCGTCACCACGACGGACAGCACGATGATCATCGACACGATCGAGATCAGAAGACTGATCATCGGCTTGGAATCAGAGCTCCCCGGTCACTTCACTAAAGGCGCTTGTGAGCGACAACCTCGGCCGCAATACGGCGGGCCGAGCCGTCGATCATCATGGCTGTGTCAAGAACGTCACCCGCCGTTACGGCGAGGTCCCCTACCCCATTCATGCGTTCAAGCGTCCCCTCAACCGAGGCGGCAATATCGAGAAAGCCGATCTGCCGGTCAAGGAAAGCCGCGACGGCGACCTCATTGGCCGCGTTCATCGCCGTCGGCGCGCCGCCGCCGAGGCGCAAAGCTTCCCGCGCGACGCCCAAAAGCGGGAACCGCTCGAGGTCCGGATCCTCGAAGGTCAGCTGGCCATAGGCGCCCAGATCCAGGGGCTTGGCCGGCCAGGCCAGGCGCTCGGGCCAGGAATAGGCGTAGGAGATCGGGCTGCGCATGTCCGGAGGCCCCAGCTGCGCCAGGGTCGAGCCGTCGGTGTACTCCACCAGGCTGTGGATCACGGATTGTGGGTGGATCACGACGCCGATGCGCTCTTCCGGCGTGTCGAAGAGGTAGGAGGCTTCGATCATCTCCAGCCCCTTGTTCATCATCGAGGCGGAATCGACCGAAATCTTGGCGCCCATCGACCAGTTGGGATGGGCCACGGCCTGCTCGGGCGTGGCGGCGGCCATCTGCTCGCGGGTCCAGGTGCGGAAGGGGCCGCCCGAGGCGGTGAGTATCAGGCGCGCGACGCGGTCCAGGCAGGTCGGCTGCAGCACCTGGAAGATGGCCGAATGCTCGGAATCGACCGGGATCACCGTGCCGCCGGCCTCGCGCGCGATGCGCAGCAGTTCGGGGCCGGCGCAGACCAGGCTTTCCTTGTTGGCCAGGGCCACGACCGCGCCGGTGCGGGCGGCCGCCAGGGTGGGCGCGAGACCCGCCGCGCCGACGATGGCCGACATCACCCAGTCGGCGCCCATGGCGGCGGCCTGCTCGACGGCGGCGGGACCGGCTGCGGCCTCGACGCCCGAACCGGCCAGGCGTTCGCGAAGCTCGCCCAGCAGGCGCTCGTCCTCGATCACCGCCAGCTTGGGCCGCCAGTGCAGGGCCTGCTGCGCCAGGCGCTCGACATTGCGGCCGGCGGCCAGGGCCAGGATCTCGACCGGAACCTTGGACTGTTCGAAGAGATCGAGGGTGGAGACGCCGATCGACCCCGTCGATCCCAGAACCACAACCTTACGGGACGCGGTCAATGAGCCCATCCCCAGTGGTCGATCAGGCGCACGGCGGCCACCACGATGGCCGCGAACATCAGGCCGTCGACGCGATCCAGCAGGCCGCCGTGGCCGGGGATCAGGTCGCCGCTGTCCTTCACGCCGAAGCGGCGCTTGAGCATCGATTCCCAGAGGTCGCCGGCCATGGTGGCCAGACCGCCGAGCAGACCGATCAGCGCCGCCGCCGGCCAGATCAGGCGCAGGTCGGCCAGCTCCGACACCGCCACGGCGCCGAGCGTGGCCGCCACGAGGCCGCCGACAAAGCCCGACCAGGTCTTGTTGGGCGAGATGCGGGGCCACAGCTTGGGGCCCTTCAGCACGCTGCCGGTCGCATAGGCGAAGATGTCGGCGAACCAGGTGACGACGAACAGCAGCAGCGTCCACCACAGGCCGTCCGACAGCGAGCGCACCCAGACCATCGCGATGACGGCGGGGGCGATGTAGATGACGCCATAGGCCGCGTCGGCCCGGCGCTCGACCGCGCCGCGGGCGATCAGGCCGGCCAGGAAGGCTCCGGCCAGCACGACGGCCCAGGCGACGAAGAAGTGGGCCAGGAAGGCGGCGATCACCGCCACGGCGCAGAAGACGGCGACGACGGCGCCGACCGCGTTGGGGGCCTTGGGGGCGCTGATCTTGCCCCATTCGCGGGCCAGCAGGCCCACGCACACCAGGGCCAGGGCCAGGAACCAGTAGCTCCCCAGCCAGACGGCGGCCACGACCGTGGGAACGAGCACGGTGGCCGAAGCCACGCGCGTCCAGAGATTGCCCCAGTTGAAGCGCTTAGCCGGCGACGGCGACGTCATCGGCCGCAATGCCTCCATAGCGCCGGTCACGGCTACGATATTCCGCGACGGCGGCGGCCAGGTGCTCGGGGCCGTAGTCGGGCCAGAGAACGTCCTGGAAGATCAGCTCGGCGTAGGCGCATTCCCACAGCAGGAAGTTGGAGATGCGGTGCTCGCCGCTGGTGCGGACGATCAGGTCCGGCGCGGGCGCGGCCGAGGTCGACAGGAAGCCGCCGAACATCTGCTCGTTGAGATCGGCCGCCCTCGCCTCGCCCCGCTCGACCTGCTCGGCGAAGCGGCGCGCGGCGTCGGTGATGTCGGCCTGGCCGCCATAGTTGAAGGCCACCTGCAGCAGGAAGCGGTCGTTGCTGGCCGTGCGGCGCTCGGCGCGCTCGATCACCTCGAGCACGTCGGGCGACAGGCCGGTGCGCCGGCCGACGATCCGCACACGGACGCCTTCGCGGCTCAGACGTTCCAGGTCCGATTCGACATAGGCCTTGAGCAGGCCCATCAGCTCGGAGACTTCCTGGGCCGGGCGGCGCCAGTTCTCGGTCGAGAAGCCGAACACGGTCAGCACGGCGACGCCGGCCGAGGGCGCGCCCTCGACCGTGCGCTTCAGCGCATTGACGCCGGCCCGATGGCCCAGCGCGCGCGGCATGCCGCGACGCTTAGCCCACCGGCCGTTGCCGTCCATGATGATGGCCGCATGCAGACCCGCGCCGGCCTCGCCCCCGGGGCGCGCGGTCTTGGTCTGCAGGCCGGTCTTCGGCGACATGCGCTCTTAGCCTTCCCTTCTCGTCCCCCAGGCGTCCAGCTTAGAGGACGATCAGACCTGCATGATCTCTTGTTCTTTGGTTTTCAAGGCCTCGTCGATGCGCTTGATGGCCTCGTCGGTCAGCTTCTGGACCTCGGTTTCCATCTTCTTGCGCTCATCCTCGTTGATGGCGCTGTCCTTCTCGGCCTTCTTGAGGTCGTCGTTGGCGTCGCGGCGAACGTTGCGCACGGCGATCTTCTGTTGTTCGGCGTACTTGCCGGCGATCTTGGAGAGGTCCTTGCGGCGCTCCTCGGTCAGCGGCGGGATCGGGATGCGCAGGTTCTGGCCTTCGACCACCGGGTTCAGGCCCAGGCCCGAGGCCCGGATGGCCTTCTCGACCGAGACGACGACGCCGCGGTCCCAGACGCTGACGTTGATCTGACGCGGCTCGGGGACGCTGACCGAGGCCACGGCGTTCAGCGGCGTGCTGGAGCCGTAGGCCTCGACCATCACCTGGTCGAGCAGGCTGGCCGACGCGCGGCCGGTGCGCAGGGAGCCGAACTCGTCCTTCAGGGCGAGCACGGCCTTGTCCATGCGGTCTTTGTAGCGGGAAAGGACGGGCTTTTCGGCGGCGGCCATGGCTTGGGCTCTCTTCGCTTAGATAAAATCAGGCGTTGGCGACGACGGTGTGCGTGCCTTGGCCACGCAGCACGTCGAGCAGGTTACCCCGCCCCTTGATCGAAAACACCACGATCGGGATGTTGCTGTCGCGCATGAGGGCGACGGCCGAGGCGTCCATGACGCGCAGGTCCTTGGCCAGCACGTCCATGTAGCTCAGGCGGTCGTAGCGCTGGGCGGTGGGATCCTTCTTGGGATCGGCGGTGTAGACGCCATCGACGCTGGTGCCCTTGAACAGGGCGTCGCACTGCATCTCGGCGGCGCGCAGGGCGGCGGCGGTGTCGGTGGTGAAGAACGGGTTGCCGGTGCCGGCGGCGAAGATCACCACGCGGCCCTTCTCGAGGTGGCGCTGGGCCCGGCGGCGGATGTAGGGCTCGCAGACGGTGGCCATCGGGATGGCCGACTGCACGCGGGTCTCGACGCCGATGCGCTCGAGGGCGTCCTGCATGGCCAGGGCGTTCATGACGGTGGCCAGCATGCCCATGTAGTCGGCGCTGGAGCGTTCCATGCCCTTGGCCGCGCCGGCCATGCCGCGGAAGATGTTGCCGCCGCCGATCACCAGGCACAGCTCGACGCCCGACTTGACGATCTCGGCGATGTCGAGGGCGACGGATTGGACGGTGTTGGTGTCGATCCCGTAGGGCGTGTCGCCCATCAGCACTTCGCCGGAAACCTTGAGCAGAAGACGACGGTACGGCTTGGCGGGGGTGGGATCGGACATGGACCGGGCTCTTCCTGAGTCGTCGGCACGCACCATAGTGTGCGTTACACAAAAGTGGGATCGGTTTTGCGCCATCCGGGCGCGACGCCGTTCAAGCGCAAAAAAAGGGCGCGGCGCGCGTTCGATGCGCGCCGCGCCCTTGATTTGACGACAGCGAAAGCGGCGAAACCTGCCCGCCGCCTTGCCTGTCTTGTCCAGCCTTAGGCTTGGCCGGTCATCGAGGCGACTTCGGCGGCGAAGTCGTCCTGCTTCTTTTCCACGCCTTCGCCCAGGGCGAGACGGGTGAAGCCCTTCACGACGATCGGCGCGCCGAGGGTCTTGCCGGTTTCAGCCACCAGCTGCTCGACGGTCTGGTCCGGGTTCATGACGAAGGCCTGCTTCAGCAGCACGACTTCTTCCAGGAACTTGCGGATGCGGCCTTCGATCATCTTCTCGACGACGGCCGCCGGCTTGCCCGATTCCAGGGCCTGCTCGGTGAACACGGCCTTTTCGCGCTCGATGGCGGCCGGGTCCAGATCGTCCGGCGACAGCGACAGCGGGGCGGTCGCGGCGACGTGCATGGCGATCTTGCGGCCCAGCTCGCGCAGGGCGGCCTTGTCGCCGGCCGACTCGAGGGCGACCAGCACGCCGATGCGGCCGAGGTCCGGCGCGGTGGCGTTGTGGATGTACGAGGCGACGACGCCGTTCTCGACCGTCCACTTGGCGGCGCGACGGACCATCATGTTCTCGCCGATCGTGGCGATCAGGTTGGTCAGGTGGTCCTGAGCGGTCTCGCCGCCGGCCAGCTTGGCCGCGCCGATGGCTTCGACCGAACCGTCGGTGCCGAGGGCGGCCTGAGCGATCTGACGAGCAGCGCCCTGGAACAGGTCGTTGCGCGACACGAAGTCGGTTTCGGCGTTCACTTCGACGGCGGTCGCGGTTTCACCAGCGCCGGCTTCGGCGACGGCGATGGCCACCAGGCCTTCGGCGGCGGCGCGATCGGCCTTCTTGGCGGCCTTGGACAGGCCCTTGGCGCGCAGCCAGTCGATGGACGCTTCGATGTCGCCGTTGTTCTCGGACAGGGCCTTCTTGCAGTCCATCATGCCGACGCCGGACTTTTCGCGCAGTTCCTTGACCAGCGCAGCCGTGATCTCAGCCATGGAAAATCTCCAGATTCAAACGTTTAGCGACCGGGCTTGATAGCCCGGTCGCGTGTCGGTAGCGCGACGGCCGCCGCCCCTCCGTCAGGAGAGCCGGCGGCCGAAGAGAAATCAGCCGGCAGCCGATTCGTCGGCGGCCGGAGCGGCGACTTCTTCAGCAGCAGCTTCCGGGGCGGCCGCTTCGGGAGCGACTTCCGGGGTCAGTTCGCGGGCCAGGGCCGGCTCGATCGGAGCGACCGAAGCGCCCAGGTCGACGCCCGAAGCGGCTTGGCCGGCGGCCAGGCCGTCGAGGACGGCGTCGGCGACCAGGTCGCAGTACAGCTGCAGGGCGCGGGCGGCGTCGTCGTTACCCGGGATCGGGTAGGTGATGCCGTCCGGATCGCAGTTGGTGTCGAGGATGGCGACGACCGGGATGTTCAGCTTGCGGGCTTCCAGAATCGCGATCGCTTCCTTGTTGGTGTCGATCACGAACATGATGTCGGGGATGCCGCCCATGTCCTTGATGCCGCCCAGCGACAGCTCGAGCTTGTCGCGCTCGCGGGTCAGCTGCAGCAGTTCCTTCTTGGAACGGCCCGAACCGTCGCCGCCCAGGACGCCTTCCAGCTCGCGCAGACGAGCGATCGAGCCCGAGACGGTGCGCCAGTTGGTCAGGGTGCCGCCGAGCCAGCGGTGGTTCACGTAGTACTGGGCGCAGCGCTTGGCGGCCGTGGCGACCGGATCCGAAGCCTGGCGCTTGGTGCCGACGAACAGCACGCGGCCGCCGGCGGCGGCGACTTCACGGACCTTCACCAGGGCCTGGTGCAGCAGCGGGATGGTCTGCGACAGGTCGATGATGTGGATGTTCGAGCGCGAACCGAAGATGTAGCGGTCCATCTTCGGGTTCCAGCGGTGCGTCTGGTGGCCGAAGTGGGCGCCGGCTTCCAGGAGCTGACGCATGGAGAATTCGGGAAGAGCCATCGGGCCTTTATCCTTTTTCCGGTTGAACCTCCGCGGACACCCCCGCTCCAGACCATTCTGGAGGCGGGACCGGAACGGCGACGTCGGGATGTCTCCCCGGCGCTGCCGAACGTCCGCGTGTGGAATGGCGCGCAGATAGTCGCGAAACGCGCTGAATGCAAGCCTTTCCCGACGCTCGCCGGCCGCAAGGGTCGTTCTTTCCGGACATTCGCGGCGGCGCGCATGCGCCGGCCGTCGATGGGAAGGTCGTCGGCATGTCCGGACGGAATCGGGGACCGCCCTCCCCGACCATTGCCGAACGACGGCCGAAAAGGTTGAGTGCGCGCCCGCGCCGCATCCAGACCGCGCGCAACGCAGGACCCCGATGTCAGACCTCTCGCGCCTGTCCGACGCCGAACGCCGCGTCTTGCTGCTGCTGGCGCGCGGCCACACAGCCAAGAGCGCGGCCGTCGCGCTCGGCGTCAGCGAGAGCGCGGTCAACGAGCGACTGCGCGAGGCGCGGCGCAAGACCGGTGTCGGCAGCAGCCGGCAACTGGCGCGCCTGGTGGCGGGCGATGGGACGGGCGACGCGGTGGGGGATGGAACGGTCGTCCCGGCCAACGGCGCGCCGGCCGAAGCGCCGCTCGGAGCTTCCGGAACTTCGCCACAAGAAATTCGGGACGAGAAAATCGGGATGGCCGCGCACCGCCCGCCGGGCCAGGACGGACGACGCAACCTCGCCCACCGGGCCGCCTGGCCCCTCCTCGCCGGAGCTTCAGCCATGATCGCCCTAGCCGCCGCCGTCGGCGCCTTCGCCGCCCTCGCCGTCGCCGACCACAAGGAACCGCGGCCGCCCGCGCCGCCCCGCGTCGTCGCCGTCTCGCCCGCGCCCGGCGCCGTGGTTCCGGCCGGGTCTATCTCCCTGACCGTAACCTTCGACCAGCCGAAGCAGGCGGGCTGGTCGTTCATCACCCGCGACCCGGCTACGTTCCCGGCCTGCGCGCCCAAGCCCGTCCAGTCCAGGGACCGGCGCAGCTTCACCCTCTCCTGCACGGTCCAGGCCGGACGCAGCTACGAGGTCGGCTTCAACAACGACCGCCACCGCAAGTTCGCCTCGGATGCGGGCGTTCCGGCGACCCCGGCCGTGGTCAGGTTCTCGGCGCGGTAGGTCGGATAGAGATTCGCCGGCCTGAGCTCATTTTTCACCGAGCATCCCCGCGAAAGCGGGGATCCAAGCCGAGGTTGAAATCGATCCACGGCCGCGCCTCATCCTGAAAACCAGCTCGGATCCCCGCCTTTGCGGGGAAACACGGTTTTGAAGGTCGCGAACAGCTGAATGCAGATACGGCCTAGGAGGACGAGGCGGGCATCCCGTCAGCGCACAACGATCTCGTCTCGGCCACCATAGCGTCCAGCCGGTTCGTGGACCTGAGACCCGAGACCGCCCACGTTCTCAAAGGGGAGCGGCGGGAGCCTCCCACTGAGACCGCACGACGACAGGTTCCGGGCGAGCCGCCGGGTTGAAGTGATGTAGGGGCGAGGCCTGAGCCTGCCCGCTCCCAAGCGCTCCTGCCCGCGCCCCCTCGAAGCAACATCGACTGAAGCGGCGACAGAGGTTGGCGCCTGTTCGGACCGACCTGGCCGCCCTTTACGTCAGAACGACTTGCCGTCGACCTGTTGCGGCTCCAGGGCGAAGACGTCGACGCCGTCGACGCAGCGGACATTGATCGCCGCCATCTTCGCGCCGTTCGGGGCTTCGCCGCGGGCGAAGGATTCGATGCCGCAGTCGGCGCAGAACAGGTGCTGGATCTTGCCGGTGTTGAACCGGTACTCGGTCAGGGCGTCCTCGCCCGAGACCAGAGAGAACTGGTCGATCGGCGCGAAGGCCAGGACCGAGCCCAGCTTGCCGCAGCGCGAACAGTTGCAGGTGATGGTCTGCGACAGGTCGGCCTCGACCTCGAAGCGGACCTTGCCGCATTGGCAGCCGCCGGCGTGCTTGGTCATGTCGTCCTCCCTTTCGCCGGCTGCGGCTCGCGGCCAGCGTCCTCGATCAGGCTCAGCGCCTATGCCGCACGATGAGCCTCAAGCCCTTAGCGTAGATCCATCCGCGCCGCCCCGGCGAACACGCCAAGCCAGTTCAGGGGCGGACAGCGACGCTAGATGTCTTCCAGCAGCGCCACGCCCGGCGCGGTCTTCAGCGCGCCGCGCAGCGAGGCGTCGAGGGTGTAGCGCCCCGGCAGCTTCAGTTCGATCTCGCGGCCGCCGCCGAGCGCCGCCACGAAACTGATCTCGCCGCCCTTCTGGGCCGCGGCCGGTTCGATGCGGCGCTTGAGCGCCTCGATCTCCGTGGCCGACGGCGACAGGTGAACGCGCAGACCGGCGACCACGTTCTCGATGGCCTTCTCGATCGGCTCGGCGTCGTCGCCAAAGAACCGAACCTCGCCGTCGCGGGCCTTGGAGCGGACCTTGATGACCACGCCCTTGCCCGGCTCGAGCACGTCGCGGCACTTGCGTAGCGACTCCGGCGGGAACAGCACCTCGTACTCGCCGGACGGGTCCGACAGCGAGACGAAGGCGAAGCGCTCGCCGCTCTGGGAGGCGCGTTCCTGGCGGCGGCGGACGATGCCACACATCCGCAGAGCCTCGGCGCCGGCCTCGGCCTGGGCCAGGGCCTCGGTCAGCATGACGGTGCGCCGGCGGCGCAGCATGCCGATCATGTCCTCGAGCGGGTGGCCGGTCAGGTAGAAGCCGACGGCCGACAGCTCTTCGTCGAGCAGATCGACCTGGGTCCAGGGCTCGACCTTCTTCAGGCGCGGCCGGCTGGCGGCGGCGTCGCCGCCGAACAGGGCGTGCTGACCGCCCTGGCGATCGGCGGCGATGCTCTGGCCGTGGGCGATGAGCACGTCGGCGTTGGCGAACACCTGGGCGCGGTTCTTGTGCAGCGAGTCGAAGGCCCCGGCCCGGGCCAGGTTTTCGATGGCCCGCTTGTTGACCTGCTTGGGATCGACGCGCTCGACGAAGTCGAAGATGTCACGGAACGGCCCGCCCTCCTCGCGCACGGCGACGAGATGCTTCATGGCTTCCAGACCGACGTTGCGCACCGCGCCCAGGGCGTAGAGCACCTCGCCGTTCTCGACCTCGAAGTCGGCGCCCGAGCGGTTGACGTCCGGCGCCCGCACCGTGATCGAGAAGCGGCGGGCGTCCTGGTGGAAGACCGCCAGCTTGTCGGTATTGGAGATATCGAGGCTCATCGACGCGGCGAGGAACTCGACCGGCGTATTGGCCTTCAGCCAGGCCGTCTGATAGGCGATCAGGGCGTAGGCGGCCGCGTGGCTCTTGTTGAAGCCGTAGCCGGCGAACTTGGCCACCAGTTCGAAGATCGAGCCCGACTGGTCCTCGGGGACGCCCTTCTCCTTGGCGCCGGAGACGAAACGGATCTTCTGGAGATCCATCTCCTCCTTCTTCTTCTTGCCCATGGCGCGACGCAGCAGGTCGGCCTCGCCCAGGCTGTAGCCCGCCAGGATCTGGGCGATCTGCATCACCTGCTCCTGGTACACGATGACCCCGTAGGTCTCGCGCAGAACGCCTTCCAGCGACGGGTGCAGGGTGTCGACGGGCTTTCGGCCGAACTTGCAGTCGACGAAGGTGTCGATGTTGTCCATCGGGCCCGGGCGATAGAGCGAGATCAGCGCGGTGATCTCCTCGATCGAGCCGCAGCGCATCTTGCGCAGGGTGTCGCGCATGCCCTGGCTTTCGAGCTGGAACACGCCGACCGTCTGACCCGAGGCGAGCAGTTCGTAGCTCTTGGTGTCGTCGAACGGCAGGCGGCCGAGATCGACCTCCATGCCGCGCTTGCGCAGGTGCTTCACCGCCCGGTCGAGCACGGTCAGGGTCTTCAGGCCCAGGAAGTCGAACTTCACCAGGCCGGCGCTCTCGACCCATTTCATGTTGAACTGGGTGGCCGGGAAGTCCGAGCGCGGATCCTTGTAGAGCGGGGTCAGCTGGGTCAGCGGCCGGTCGCCGATGACCACGCCGGCGGCGTGGGTCGAGGCGTTGCGGAACAGGCCTTCCAGCTGCAGGGCCACGTCCAGGCAGTTGGAGACGTTGGCGTCCTCGTTCTTGGCCTGCTTGAGCCGTGGCTCGATGTCGATGGCCTGGGCCAGGGTCACCGGCGCGGCCGGGTTGTTGGGCACCATCTTGCAGAGACGGTCGACCAGACCCAGCGGCAGCTGCATTACCCGGCCGACGTCGCGCAGCACGGCGCGGGCCTGCAACGAACCGAAGGTGATGATCTGGGCCACGCGGTCGCGGCCGTACTTGTCCTGCACGTAGGCGATCACCTCTTCGCGTCGCTCCTGGCAGAAGTCGACGTCGAAGTCGGGCATGGAGACCCGCTCGGGATTGAGGAAGCGCTCGAACAGCAGGCCAAAGCGCAGCGGATCCAGGTCGGTGATGGTCAGCACCCAGGCGACCAGCGAACCGGCGCCCGACCCCCGCCCCGGACCAACCGGAATGCCGTGGTCCTTGCCCCACTTGATGAAGTCGGAAACGATCAGGAAGTAGCCGGGGAAGCCCATCTTGACGATGATGCCGAGCTCGAAGTCGAGCCGCTCCCAATAGACGTGCTCTTCCATCGCCAGGGTCAGGCCGTCGAGCCGCTTGCGCAGGCCTTCGCGGGCCTGGTGGGCCAGTTCCTCGGCTTCGTTGCGACCGTCGCCGGTGGGGAAGCTGGGCAGGATCGGGTCGCGCTTCTTGACCATGAAGGCGCAGCGCCGGGCGATGTCGAGGGTGTTGTCGCAGGCCTCGGGCAGGTCGGCGAACAGCTTCCGCATCTCGTCGGCCGGCTTGAACCAGTGCTCGGGCGTCACCCGCCGGCGCTCGTCCTGGCCGACGAACGAGCCGTCGGCGATGCACAGCAGCGCGTCGTGCGCGTCGTAGAGCTCGGGCTTGGCGTAGTAGCAGTCGTTGGTGGCGACCAGCGGCGCGTCATGGTCATAGGCCCAGTCGACCAGCCCGGGCTCGGCCGCCGCCTGCTGCGGCAGGCCATGGCGCTGGAGCTCGACATAGAAGCGGTCACCGAACACCCGCTGCATCTCGGCCAGGGCCGCGTGCCCCTCGGCCGTCTTGCCGGCCGCCAGCAGCGAGTCCACCGGACCGTCGGTTCCGCCCGACAGCAGGATCAGGCCTTCGGCGTGCTCGACCACCTTGGCCCAGGGCACCACCGGCTCGGCCAGCTCGCCGCTTTCCAGATAGGCCAGGGACGACAGTTCCGAGAGGTTCAGATAGCCCTTCTCGTTCTGCACCAGCAGGGTGATCGTCGGCTCGCGCGCCCAGCGTTCGGACGGCTTGGCCCCGATGCCGCCTACCGGCAGGGCGCAGCCAATCAGCGGCTGCACGCCGTTGTCCTTGGCGTAGACGGAGAATTCCAAGGCTCCGAACAGGTTGGCCCGGTCGGTGATCCCCACGGCGGGCATGCCGCCGGCGGCTGTCATGCCCGGGATCTTGTCGGCCTTGATGGCCCCTTCCAGCAGCGAATAGGCCGACCGGACGCGGAGGTGGACGAAACCCTGACCTTCCACACCCGACATGACCATGACCTCGCTGCTTCTCGACTCAGGCCACCAACTGGGCGACCGAACACATCATCCAGACGAAGCCGGCGACAGATACAAGCGCCAAAGACTCACGCGCGATCCGGACCATAACATCCCTCCACAGCTCGTTGGCCAGTTGCCTTTTTGTTCTCTATTCCCCTTTCGTTCTCATCGCAATAGTCCACAGGCGAATTGCGAGCTTTTTTGCCGCGTGGGGTTGATAGTCGCGCCACAACCTTCCGGCTCTGGCCTTGCCGGCGGGAACACGGCAGAAGCCGTTTCATGCGCCTGATCATCGACACCGACACCGCCGGAGACGACGTCTTCTCCCTGATGCTCGCCCTGCGCCGCCCTGGCGTGACCGTGGAGGCGATCACCATCAGCCACGGCAATGTCGGCTTCGAGCAGCACGCCGAGAACGCCCTGGTGACGCTGGAGGCCTGCGAGGCGGCCGGCGTTCCGGTCTATCTGGGCGCCCAGAAACCGTTCAGCCGCATCCCGCTGGACGCCGCCTATGTGTTCGGCGCCGACGGCATGAGCGACGCGGCGTTCCCGAAGACCGCCCAGCGCCCCTCCCCCGGCCACGCGGCCGACGAGATCGTGCGGCGGGTGATGGAAGCGCCCGGCGAGATCACCCTGCTGGCCCAGGCGCCGCTGACCAACATCGCCCTGGCCGTGCTGCGCGAGCCGCGCATCGCAAAGGCCGCCAAGGCCCTGTGGGTGATGGGCGGCACCGACAACGGCGTCGGCAACGTCACGCCGGCGGCCGAGTACAATTTCTATGTTGATCCAGAAGCGGCCAAGATCGTCGTCAACGCCGGCTTCGACCTGCACGTGGTGACCTGGACCGAGACCCTTCGCGACGGCCTGCTGAGCACGGCGCAGCTCGCCGAGCTGGATGCGATCGGCACCCCACGCGCCAAGTTCTTCACCAAGGTCAACGAGGCCTCGCTGGCCTTCGCCCGCGACACCGAGGGTCTGGACGGCAGCCTGCACCCCGACGCCCTGACCTGCGCGGCCATGCTGGACGAGGCCCTGGTGCTGGACGCCGAGCGCTGCGTCATCGACGTCGAGACCATGGGCGAGCTGACGCGCGGCTATCTCAGCGTCTCGCACTCGATCCTGCCGGATATCGAGATCGCCGACCCGGCCCTGAAGCGCCGCGAACCCAACGCCCGGGTGATCAAGAAGATCGACCAGGCGGGGTTCTTCGACGCGATGCGGAACGCCCTGCTCTAGTCTTTACTTTCGACACATTTTCTTCACGCGAACCGGAAGCCACTTCGCTCGAAAATGCTCTAGGCGCTAGAACGTCTGCGGCTCCAGGTGGCCGTCGCGCAGGGCGAAGACGCGGTCCATGTAGCGGGCCAGTTCCATGTTGTGGGTGGCGATCAGGGCGGCGACGCCCTGGCCGCGCGCCAGGTCGTAGAGCGCCTGGAAGGTGGCGGCCGAGGTCCCCGGATCAAGGTTGCCCGTCGGCTCGTCGGCGAGCAGCAGCTTGGGCGAGTTGGCCAGGGCGCGGGCGATGGCCACGCGCTGCTGCTCGCCGCCCGACATCTGGCCGGGCTGGTGATCGACGCGGGCCGCAAGGCCCAGCTGGCTGAGAAGACCCACGGCGTGCTCGCGGGCCTCGCCACGACGGCGGCCGGCGATCATCAGCGGCAGCTCCACGTTCTCGGCGGCCGTGAACTCGGGCAGCAGGTGGTGGAACTGGTAGACGAAGCCGACGGTCGACAGCCGCACCTTGGTGCGCTGGCGCTCGGAAAGCTTGGAGCAGTCCTTGCCGTCGACGGCGATGACGCCGGCGTCGGGGCGCTCCAGCAGGCCTGCGGCGTGCAGCAGCGACGACTTGCCCGAGCCCGAGGGTCCGATCAGGCCGACCACTTCGCCGGGATACACGTCGAGATCGACGCCGCGCAGCACGGTCAGCTTGCCCGCCTCGGTGACATAGGTGCGCTCGACGCCGCGCAGGGCCAGGACCGGACTACTCATAGCGAAGGGCCTCAACGGGATCGAGGCGCGAGGCCCGCAGCGCCGGCGGCAGGGTCGCCAGCACGCTCATCAGGGTGGAGATCGAGACGACGCCGGCCACCTCGACCCAGTCGATCTTGGCCGGGATATGGGCGAGGAAATAGATGTCGGCGCTGAACACCGCCGTGCCGGTCACCCATTCGACGAAGTTCTGGATGGCGGTGATGTTGGCGCAGAACAGTGTGCCCAGCAGCAGGCCCGCCAGGGTGCCGGCCACGCCGATAGAGGCGCCGGCCATGATGAAGATGCGCAGGATCGAGGACTGGCTGGCCCCCATGGTGCGCAGGATGGCGATGTCCCGGCCCTTGTTCTTCACCAGCATGACGAGGCCGGAGATGATGTTCAGCGTGGCGATGGCGACGATGAAGAACAGGATCAGGCGCATGACCTTGCGCTCGACCTGCAGCGCGTTGAAGTAGCTGCTGTTCTTGTCCATCCAGTCGGTGATGAAGGCGCCGGGCCCGACGGCCTGCTCGATGGTGGCCTTGGCCAGCTTGGCGTTGTCGGGATCGGTGAGCTTGACCTCGACATAGTCGATGGCCGTGTCGCGCCCGAAGAACGGCTGGGCCTGGGCCAGCGGCATCATCACGTAGGACTCGTCGAACTGGCTCATGCCGACGCTGAAGATCCCGCCGACGACATAGTCCTTCTCGCGGGTCGAGGTGCCGAAGGCGGTGGCCGGACCGGCGGGCGAGATCAGGGTGATCGGGTCGCCGACCGAGAGACCCAGGTTGCGGGCCATGCGGTCGCCGATCAGCACCATGTCGCCGCCGTACTCGCCCTCGCCGAAGCCGTCGAGCGAGCCCTGCTTGATGTTGGCGGAGATCAGCTTCATGCCGCGCAGGTCGGCCGGATTGACGCCGCGGACGATGGCGCCGGTCACCTGGTTGGGACCGATGACCATGGCCTGGGCCTCGACCAGGGGCGCGGCCTGGATGACGCCGGGCACGGCCTTGATGCGGGCGATGACGCCCTCACGGTCGGGACCGTTCACCAGCGGCCCCTGGGCGTAGATGTGACCGTTGAAGCCGAGCAGCCGGCCGAGCAGTTCGGCGCGGAAGCCGTTCATGACGCTCATCACGGTGATGAGGGCGAAGACCGCCAGCATCACCGCGCTGAACGAGATCACCGAGATCAGAGCGACGCCGCCGTTCTTGCGCTTGGTGCGCAGGTAACGCCAGGCGACCGTCCGTTCCCAGGTTCCGAAAGGCCCCGCGCCGATAGCCATCAGGCGGCCTTGCCGGTCAGGCGGGCCAGGACCGCGTCGAGCGGCTCGGACACGCGCTCGCCGGTCTTGCGGTTCTTCAGCTCGACCACGCCCTCGGCGACGCCCTTGGGACCGACGATCAGCTGCCAGGGCAGGCCGATCAGGTCCATGGTGGCGAACTTGGCGCCGCCGCGCGCATCGGTGTCGTCGTAGAGCACGTCGACGCCGGCCGCCTGCAGGGCCTTGTAGGCCTCGTCGCAAGCGGCGTCACAGGCCGCGTCGCCCTGGCGCATGTTGACGATGCCCACGTGATAGGGCGCGACGCTTTCCGGCCAGATGATGCCGCCGTCGTCGTGGCTGGCCTCGATGATCGCGCCCAGCAGGCGCGAGACGCCGACGCCGTAGCTGCCCATCTGGACCGGGACTTCCTTGCCGTCGGGGCCCATGACCAGGGCCTTCATCGGCTCGGAGTACTTCGTGCCGAACGAGAAGATGTGGCCGACCTCGATGCCGCGGGCCGACAGGCGGTCGCCCTCGGGAATGGCGTCGAAGGCGGCTTCGTCGTGCATTTCCTCGGTGGCGGCGTAGAGCGCGGTGCGCTGGTCTACCAACGGCTGCAGGTCGCCGTACCATTCGACGTCCGGGCCGGGCGCAGCCATCTCGACCAGGTCCTTGTGGCAGAAGACGGCGCTTTCGCCCGTCTCGGCCAGGACGATGAACTCGTGGCTCAGGTCGCCGCCGATCGGGCCGGTGTCGGCGCGCATCGGCACGGCCTTCAGGCCCATCCGCGAGAACAGGTTCAGATAGGCCACGAACATGCGGTTGTACGACTTGCGCGCGCCCTCGGCGTCGAGGTCGAAGCTGTAGGCGTCCTTCATCAGGAACTCGCGGCCGCGCATCACGCCGAAGCGCGGGCGGCGCTCGTCGCGGAACTTCCACTGCACGTGATAGAGGTTCTTGGGCAGGTCCTTGTACGACCGCACCGAGCCGCGGAAGATCTCGGTGACCATTTCCTCGTTGGTGGGCCCGTACAGCAGCTCGCGCTCGTGGCGGTCGGTGATGCGCAGCATCTCCGGGCCGTAGGCGTCGTAGCGGCCCGACTCGCGCCACAGGTCGGCCAGTTGCAGGGTGGGCATCAGCAGCTCGATGGCGCCCGCGCGATCCATCTCCTCACGGACGATCTGCTCGATCTTGTTGAGCACCCGCAGACCCAGCGGCAGCCAGGCGTAGATGCCGGCGGCCTCCTGGCGGATCATGCCCGCGCGCAGCATCAGCTGGTGGGACGCGATCTGGGCGTCGGAGGGAGCTTCTTTCAGAACGGGCAGGAAGTAGCGCGACAGGCGCATGGACGGAACGTCTCCGGGGGAATTCGAGGCGTTGAGATAGCCGGTCGCCGTTCAGCTTGGCAACGCGCGCGGCGAAAAGATGACGTTTTGAGTGTCGAGGACGTCTGATGGCCAAAAGAAAGGAGGGCGGCGAAACCGCGCTCACTTTCGCCTGACACCCTCGAGCTAGACTAAACGAAAAGAAGGCCGCGCGGTTCACTCGCGCGGCCATCAAGTTCATCGTCGGGGAAGACGCCACAGAGCAAGGCCGAACCCGGCCTCGTCATGACAATCTAAGCCTCCGAACGACTGTTGGGGCATCCGATTGCCGCCAAGCGGGCAAGTCGGCCTGTTTCGCCCAACCGATGGGCGTTTGACGGGCAGAAGGCCAGCGCCCGCCCAAGGCTTGGGCGCCGGGCCGCGTTCTGCAAATTTTTCAATAGGTGGACGGGAGGTCGGGCAGACTCACCAGCTGGAACTTCACCACCAGCCAGAACACGACGAACACCACGACCGAGATCCAGGTGGTGGTGAAGAACTTGCGCTTAAGGTTCGGGTTCACCGGCGCGCCGGGATCCGCGCCCGGCGGCGGCTCGATTCCCAGCTCGTGATAGCTGCGCGTGCCGATCGGCAGCACGGCGAACAGCACCGTCCACCAGATGGTCAGGAAGATCGCAACGCCGGTGATCGGACCCATCAGTGGTGCGCGTCCTTGGGGCTTTCCATCAATTCCACGAGCAGGCCGCCCATATCCTTGGGGTGAACGAAGACGATCAGCGTTCCGTGGGCGCCGATCCGGGGCTCGCCTAGCACGGTCGCGCCCTTGGCGACCAGAGAATCGCGCGCCTCGTAGATGTTCTCGACCTCGAAGCAGATGTGGTGCTGGCCGCCCTTGGGGTTCTTGGCCAGAAAGCCGTGGATCGGCGAGTTCTCGCCATAGGGTTCGATCAGCTCGATCTGGCTGTTGGGCAGGTTGACGAAGCAGACCCAGACGCCCTGCTCAGGCATGGCCCACTTGTCGGTGACCGAGGTGGCGCCGAGCAGTTCGCGGTACATCTTCACCGACTCGTCGATGGACGGGGTGGCGACGCCGACGTGGTTGAGCCTGCCGATCATGGTGCGGGGTCCTGGCTTTGGAGGATCTGGCCGCCCACTAACCGCGCCTGCGCCCACGGCAGTCAAGCCGTGCGAGCGCCCTTCAGCCAGTGAAAGCGGACGGGCAGGATCGGGATCAGCAGGAAGCCCAGCACGAACCCGCCGAGGTGGGCCTGCCAAGCCACGCCTGCGCCGCTGCCGGACAGCGCGCCGTAGCCGGCGGCGCCACCGAGCACCACCAGGTTGGAGATCAGGGCTGATCCGACCTGCCGCAGCACCGACGGCGCGAAGATCGGCGCCAGCTTCGCCTCGCCGGGCGCGCCCAGCCGCGCGACCGCGCCCCACAGGCCAAATATCGCCCCCGAGGCGCCGACCACCAGCAGGCGGTCAGCCCCAAGCAGAATGAAGGCCCCTGCCCCGGCCAGGCCGCAGGCGAGGTAGAAGGCGAAGAACAGCGCCCCGCCCAGCGCATCGCGGCCGAACCGCTGGGCAATGGCCGGGCCGAGCGCGACGAGCGCGCCGCTGTTGAACACGATGTGCAGCCAGCCCCAGGGCTGACCCCAGCTCATATGCATGAACATGTGGGTCAGCGGCGTCCACCAGAGGCCCTGGAAGACGCCGGGCTTCCATAGCCCACCGAGCACGAAGATCGTCTCCCCGTCCCCCAGCAGCTCGAAAGCCGACTGGGCCAGGAAGACGATCCAGATCAGCGCCAGGATCACCATCACCGGCCAGGCCTCGAACCAGAGGATGGCCGGTCCCGCGCCGAACAGGCCCTCGCGCCGGGGCGCGGGGGTCGCTTCGGTCGGTGTCGGATCCTCTGGCGTCGTCATGCGGCGATCAGAGGCGCAGGACGGTCGTCTCGACGACCGGCTTGCGTTCCCAGATGCGGAAGGCGGCCTTCTTCACCGCGCGCGAGATGGCGTTCTCGATGGTCTCGTCGATCTCGCGATCGTCGCCAGACAGGCGCTTGAAGGCCTCTTCGGCCTCCTCCGCCAGGTCGTCCAGCGCCTCGTCGAGAGGATATTCCTCGTCGCCGGCCAGACCCAGACCACGCACCTGCGGGCCCGAGACGACCTTGTTGCGGCCGTCGAGCACGATCGACACGGCCAGCACGCCGTTGAACGCCGCGTGGCGACGCTCGCGCAGGGCCTCGCCGTTCTCGGGCGTCACGACGCCGCCGTCTACGTAGAGACGGCCGGCGGGCACTTCGTCGATGATCTCCGGGTGACCGGGGGCCAGGCGGACCATGTCGCCGTTGCGCGGGCTGACGGCATGCGGGATCTGCAGGTCCTTGGCGAAGGCGGCGTGCTCGAGCAGGTGGCGGCGTTCGCCGTGGGTCGGCACGGCGATCTGCGGCCTGGCCCACTGGTACATCTGCTTCAGTTCGTCTCGGCACGGGTGGCCCGAGACGTGGATGCCTGGCGTATCGCGCTCGGTGTGCAGGCGCACGCCGCGGTCGGCCAGCTTGTTCTGCAGGTTGCGGATCGGGATCTCGTTGCCCGGGATCACGCGCGAGCTGAACACCACGTGGTCGCCCGAGGAGAGCTTGACGTGCGGGTGGTTGCCCTCGGCGATACGGGCCAGGGCCGCCCTCGCCTCGCCCTGGCTGCCGGTGCAGAGATAGAGGATCTCGTTTTCCGGCATGTGCTTGGCCTGGTCGTCGGTGACGAACGGCTCCAGGCCGTCCAGCAGACCGACCGAGCGGGCGGCGGCGGCCATGCGGTGCATCGAGCGGCCGGCCAGGCAGACCTTGCGGCCGGCGGCCTGGGCGGCGCGGATCACGGTGGCCATGCGCGCCACGTTCGAAGCGAAACAGGCCACGGCGATCTTGCCGGTCAGGCTGGCGATCAGCTTGTTCATCTCGACGCGGACGTCGGCTTCCGAGCCGGCGGTGCCTTCGACGAAGACGTTGGTGCTGTCGCAGACCATGGCCAGCACGCCCTCGTCGCCGAGGCGGCGCAGGGCGTCGACGTCGGTGGCGGCGCCGAGCTGGGGATCCGGATCGATCTTCCAGTCGCCGGTGTGCAGGATGGTGCCCAGCGGGGTCTTGATCGCCAGGCCGTTGGGCTCGGGGATCGAGTGGGTCAGCGTCACCATTTCCAGGTGGAACGGACCCAGGTCGAAGCTGCCGCTCAGCGGCACTTCGTGGATCTTCACTTCGTCCAGCAGGTTGGCGTCGCGCAGCTTCTCGCGCAGCAGGAAGGCGGTGAACGGCGTGGCGTAGACCGGGGCCTTCAGCTGCGGCCACAGCCAGGCGACGGCGCCCAGGTGGTCCTCGTGGGCGTGGGTCAGCACGATGCCCAGAATGTCCTTGGCGTAGGGGACGATATATTCCGGGTCGGGCAGGATGATCTCGACGCCCGGCGTGGTCTGGTCGCCGAAAGTCACGCCCAGATCGACGACGATCCACTTGCGATCGTGCGCGGGCCCGAAGCCGTACAGGTTGAAGTTCATGCCGATCTCGTTCGACCCGCCCAGGGGCAGGAAGACGAGCTCGTCGTCAGGGTGCTTTTTCATTCGTTCTCTAGGTGGGTATTGCGGCGATGAATTTCGAGGAGACCACGGATGGTCAGATCAGGGTCGAAGTGGTCGATGCTGTCGGTGGCGCCCTCGAACAGCGAGGCGACGCCGCCGGTGGCGACCACGGTCAGGGGTTCGCCGCGCTCGGCCTTGATGCGCGCGACCAGCCCTTCGATGAGTGAGATATAGCCCCAGAACACGCCCGATTGCATGGCGCTGACCGTGTCGGTGCCTACGACGCGATTACGGGCGGGACGCTGGATGGCGATGCGGGGCAGCTTGGCGGCCGCTTCGTGCAGCGCCTGCATGGAAAGATTGATGCCCGGGGCGATGATGCCGCCCTCGAAGGCGCCGTCGGCGCCCACCACGTCGAAGGTGGTGGCCGTGCCGCTGTCGATGACGATCAGCGGCCCCTTGTAGGCCATGCTGGCGCCCACGGCGTTGACCAGGCGGTCGGCGCCGGCCTCGGACGGCTTGTCGATGCGGACGTCGACGCCGAGCCTGGCGTTCTCGCCGATCACCAGCGGTTCGACGTTCAGGTAGCGGCGCGACAGGTTGCGCAGGTTGAACAGCGACTGGGGCACGACGCTGGAGATGATGCAGGCGTCGAGCGCCCGGAAGCCCAGGCCCTGCATCGACATCAGCTGCGACAGCCAGACCACGTATTCGTCGGCGGTTCGGGTGCTTTCGGTGGCGGCGCGCCACTGGGCGATCCACGACTGGCCGTCGTGGATGGCGAACATGGTGTTGGTGTTGCCCTGTTCGATGGCCAGCAGCATCAGGGATTTCCTCCGAAGAAGACGTCGCCGGCGGTGATCCGGCGCAGTTGACCGTCGGCCAGTCGCAGGCGCAAGGCGCCGTCGGCGTCGAGGCCCTCGGCGATCCCTTCGATCGTCTCGGTCGAGAGCCGCGCGGTGCAGGGCTCGCCCAGGCCGTGGGCCCTGGCGGTCCAGGCGTCGGCGATGGCGGGGAAGCCAAGGCGGCTCCAGACGTCGAGCCAGCGGGCGAAGGCCGGGGCCAGGATCCCGATCGCCTCCACCGGCGACGGCGGCGGCTCGGCCCGCCAGGTCGGCAGGGCCGTGGCCGGGCGCTCGCTGTCGATGGGCTTGCGGGCGAGATTGACGCCGATCCCCACGGCCAGCCAGAGGCCGCCAGCGGGGCTCTTGCCGGACTCGACGAGGATGCCGCTGATCTTCAGGCCGCCGACCATCGGGTCGTTGGGCCATTTCAGGCTGACCAGCCGCTCGGCGACGTAGGCGCACAGCAGGTCGGCGACGGCCAGGGCCGCCACGAACGAGATCTGCGCGGCCTCGGCGGGCGGCTTGTCGGTGGTGAGCAGGAGGGTGGCGGCCAGGTTGCCGTCGCCGGTTTCCCAGGCGCGGCCCCGGCGACCGCGGCCCGCGGTCTGCCGCAGGCCGACGATCCAGACCGGGCCCGCCTGCCCCGCTTCCGCGCGGCGGCGAGCCTCGGCGTTGGTCGAGTCGATCTCGTCGAGAACGACGACGGGCGGCCCCTCGGCGGACGCGCCCGTCACGTCACGCGTGGCCAAAGGCCGCCGCGGCCGCCTTGGCGGCGGGGTCGAGCCAGACCAGGGCGATCAGGACGATCGGGAACGAGAACAGGGCCGCGGCGAAGCCGATCGCGCGAGCGGTCGGTTGCGGCTTGTCCACCGCGCTGGTCGGCGCGTCGAACCACATCGTCTTGATCAGGCGCAGGTAGTAGAAGGCGGCCACGACGCTGCCGATCAGGCCGATGACGGCGGCCCACTGCAGCGGCACGTCGCCCGAGCCCATGGCGGCCTTGAAGACGTAGAACTTGGCCCAGAAGCCCGAGAACGGCGGCAGGCCCAGGGCCGACAGCGAGAACGCGGTCATGGCCAGGGCGACGCCCGGACGTTCCTTCACCAGGCCGGCCATGTCCTCGATGGTCTCCATCGGCTTGCCGTCGCGGGTCAGCGCCTGCAGGCAGGCGAAGAAGCCGGTGACGTCCACCATGTAGAGCACCATGAACACCAGCATCGAGTGCAGGCCCACCTCGCCGCCGGTGGCGACGCCCAGCAGGGCGTAGCCGACGTTGGCGATCGAGGAGTAGGCCCACAGGCGCTTGAGGTTGCTCTGGGCCAGACCCGCGAAGGCGCCGACGAACACCGACAGCAGGGCCGCGATGATCAGCACCTGGCGCCATTGGGCCACGGCGTCCGGGAAGGCGTCGCCCAGCACGCGGGCGAACATCATCATGGCGGCCAGCTTCGGCGCGGCGGCGAAGAAGCCGACGACCGGGGTCGGGGCGCCTTCGTAGACGTCCGGGGTCCACATGTGGAACGGCGCGGCCGAAACCTTGAACGCCAGGCCGCAGATCACGAAGATCAGGCCGAACAGCAGGCCCACGCCGTGCGCGCCGTGCGAGGCCGCGGCGATGTCGACGAAGCGGGTCGAGCCCGAGAAGCCGTAGATCAGCGAGGCGCCGTACAGCAGGATGCCCGACGACAGGGCGCCCAGCACGAAGTACTTCAGGCCCGCTTCCGAAGCCTTGGCGTCGTCGCGGCGGAAGGCCGCCAGGACGTACAGGGCCAGCGATTGCAGCTCGACGCCGATATAGAGGCTGATGAGGTCCCCGGCCGAAGCCGTGATGCCCATGCCCAGCGCCGCCAGGATCACCAGCACCGGGAACTCGAATTTCTGGTCGCCGCGGGCGGCCAGCCAGCGATCGCCCAGCACGATGGCCAGGGCGCTGAACAGGAAAATCGCGACCTTGGCGTAGGTGGCGGCGGCGTCGGCCGAGTAGACGCCGTTGAAGGCGTCGCCGCGCGGTCCGTGGATCGCGAAGGCGGCGGCGACCACCAGGGCCAGCACCGAGGCGCCCGTGAAGACCGGCGAGGTCTTCTTGGAGAAGGCGCCCCAGACCAGCAGCAGCAGGGCCGAAATCGCCAGGACGACTTCAGGCAGGACGAGGGAGAAGTTGGCGGAGAACGTCATGGGATCCCTCACCCGCCCACGGCGGCGCGCCAGGCGCCGACGAGCCCGTCGACGGACGACGCGGTCAGGTTGAACACAAGATTAGGATAGATGCCGAGAACCAGGGTCATGATGATCAGCGGCGCGAAGAGCAGGATTTCCCGCGCGTCGAGGTCCTTGATCGTCTTCAGCTCGGGGTTGGTGATCTCCCCGTACATGACCCGGCGGTACAGCGTCAGGGCGTACATGGCCGACAGGATCACGCCGGTGGCCGAGACGATCGCCGTCCAGGTCGAGGCCTTGTAGACGCCCGTCATGGTCAGGATTTCGCCGACGAAGCCCGAGGTGCCCGGCAGGCCGACGTTCCCCATCGTGAACAGCAGAAACACGAAGGCGTAGTGTGGCATGCGGTTGGTGAGGCCGCCGTAGAAGGCGATCTCGCGGGTGTGCATGCGGTCGTAGACCACGCCGACGCAGAGGAAGAGCGCGCCGGAGATCACCCCGTGGCTGATCATCTGGAACAGGGCGCCCTGCTCGCCGGCGGCGTTGCCCGAGAAGATGCCCATGGTCACGAAGCCCATGTGGGCGACCGACGAGTAGGCGATCAGCTTCTTGATGTCGGTCTGACGGAAGGCGACCAGCGAGGTGTAGACGATGGCGATGCCCGACAGGGCGAAGACCAGCGGCTGGAACATCTCCGAGGCGTTCGGGAACATCGGGATGCTGAAGCGCATGAAGCCGTAGCCGCCCATCTTCAGCAGGATGCCGGCCAGGATGACCGAACCCGCCGTCGGGGCTTCCACGTGGGCGTCAGGCAGCCAGGTGTGCACCGGCCACATCGGCATCTTCACCGCGAACGAGGCGAAGAAGGCCAGCCACAGCCAGGTCTGGAGCCACGGCGCGAACTTGTAGGTCATGAGCTCGGGGATCGACGAGGTGCCCGCGATCGAGATCATGGCCAGGATGGCCGCCAGCATCAGCACCGAGCCGAGCAGCGTGTAGAGGAAGAACTTGTAGGCCGCGTAGATCCGGCGCTTGCCGCCCCAGATGCCGATGATCAGGAACATCGGCACCAGGCCCCCTTCGAAGAAGAGGTAGAACAGCACCAGGTCCAGCGCGCAGAACACGCCGATCACCAGGGTCTCGAGGACCAGGAAGGCGATCAGATATTCGACGACGCGCTTTTCCACCGACTTCCAGCTGGCCACGATGCAGATCGGCAGCAGGAATGCGGTCAGCAGCACCAGCAGCACCGAGATGCCGTCGATGCCCATGCGGTAATGCAGGCCGCCGAACCAGGCGATGTCTTCCACGAACTGGAAGCCCGGGTTCTTGGCGTCGAACTGGAGCGTCAGCACCAGCGACAGGGCGAAGGCGACCACGGTGGTCGCGAGCGCGATCCACTTGGCCAGGGTGTCGGTCTTGGCGCCCGGACCCTGGATGGCGCGAGCCACCAGGATAACGGCCACGCCGACGAGCGGAGCAAAGGTCGTAAGGCTGAGCAGGCCGGTCATCGATCCGTCCTCAACGGAATGCGTAAAGGGCGAACGTCAGCAGGCCGGCGACGCCGAGCAGCATGACGAAAGCGTAGTGGTAGACGTAGCCGGTCTGGGCTTTGCCCGTCTTGCGGCCGACGGCGTAGGAAACGGCGCTGACGCCGTCCGGACCCAGGCGATCGATGATCTTCTGGTCCCCGCCCTTCCAGAACAGGTCGCCGAGGAACTTGGCGGCCCGCACGAAGGTGGCCTGGTAGAGCTCGTCGAAGAACCACTTGTTGTAGAAGAACACGTACAGCGGCCCGTTGCGCTCGGCGAGCTTGAGGCCGAGGCGCTCGTTGCCCTTGATCAGGTAGACGTAGACCGCGATCAGCAGGCCGATGATCGAGGCGATCAGCGGGCTCCACTTCACCCACTCGGCCACTTCGTGGGCCTCGTGCAGCACGTGGTTGGTCGGAGCGTTGAAGATCGCGCCGCGCCAGAACTCTTCCTGGTGGTGACCCACGAAGTAGCCGGTGAAGACGAAGCCGGCGGCGACCGCGCCGATCGACAGCACGACCAGCGGCAGCAGCATCACCCAGGGGCTCTCGTGCGGCTTGTGATCGTGGCCGTGGCCGTGATCGTCATGACCGTGGTCGTCGTGCGCGCCGTGGGCATGGTCATCATGGCCATGGGCGGCGTGCGCGTGATCGTCGTGGCCATGAGCGTGCGCGTCATGGGCGTGGTCATCGTGACCCCAACGGGCCTTGCCGTTGAAGGTGAAGAAGGCCAGGCGCCAGGAGTAGAACGAGGTCAGGCCGGCCACCAGCACGCCGATCGCCCAGGCGAACATGGCGATCTGGTTGTGCGAGCCCGCGGCGAACGCCGCTTCGATGATGGTGTCCTTCGAGTAGAAGCCGGCGAAGCCCAGGTGCAGCGGCGGGAAGCCGAGGCCCGTGATGGCGATCGTGCCGATCGTCATGGCGATGAAGGTCACCGGCAGCAGCTTTGCCAGGGCGCCGTAGCGACGCATGTCCTGCTCGTGATGCATGCCGTGGATCACCGAACCGGCGCCCAGGAACAGCAGCGCCTTGAAGAAGGCGTGCGTGAACAGGTGGAACATGGCCGCCTGATAGGCGCCGACGCCGGCCGCGAAGAACATGTAGCCCAGCTGCGAACAGGTCGAGTAGGCGATCACGCGCTTGATGTCGTTCTGGGTCAGACCGACCGTGGCGGCGAACAGGGCCGTGATGGCGCCGATCACCGTGACGATGTTCTTGGCCACCGGGGCGTACTCGAACATCGGCGACAGCAGGCACAGCATGTAGACGCCGGCGGTCACCATGGTGGCCGCGTGGATCAGGGCCGACACCGGGGTCGGGCCTTCCATGGCGTCAGGAAGCCAGGTGTGCAGGAAGAACTGGGCCGACTTGCCCATCGCGCCGATGAACAGCAGGAAGCAGGCGATGTCGACCAGCGGCCAGTTGTGGCCCGCGAACTCCCAGGTGCGCGAGGCGCCGGCGGCGATCATCGGGAACAGTTCGTGGAACTGGATGGTGCCGAAAGCCCAGTAGGTGGTCATGATGCCGAGGGCGAAGCCGAAGTCGCCGACCCGGTTGACCACGAAGGCCTTGATGGCCGCGGCGCTGGCCGAGGGCTTCTTGAACCAGAAGCCGATCAGCAGGTACGAGGCCAGACCCACGCCTTCCCAGCCGAAGAACAGCTGCATGAAGTCGGCGGCGGTGACCAGCGACAGCATGGCGAAGGTGAAGAGCGACAGGTACGCGAAGAAGCGCGGCTTGCTGTCGTCCTCGGCCATGTAGCCCCAGGAATAGACGTGCACGAGCGCCGAGACGGTCGTGACCACGATCAGCATGGTCTCCGACAGGGCGTCGATGCGGATCGACCAGTTGGCGACGAAGTCGCCGATGTGGATGAACGGCAGCAGGGTGACCGTGAAGGCCTCCATGTGGCCCCAGGTCCACTTGCTGAACGTGACCCACGACAGGGCGCAGGCCAGGATCAACAGGCCGGTGGTGACCGACTGCGACGCGACGTTGCCGATCCGCCGACCGAACAGGCCGGCGATGATCGCGCCCACCAGCGGGGCGAAGACGAGAATGGTGACGAGCGATTGCACTGGGTCAGCCCTTCATCATGCTGGCGTCGTCGACCGCGATGTCGCCGCGGTTACGGAAGAAGGTCACCAGGATGGCGAGGCCGACGGCCGCCTCGGCGGCGGCCACGGTCAGCACGAACATCGCGAAGATCTGGCCCACCACGTCATGCAGGTAGGCCGAGAACGCCACCAGGTTGATGTTCACCGCGAGCAGGATGAGCTCGATCGACATCAGGATGACGATGATGTTCTTGCGGTTCACGAAGATACCGAAGACGCCGATCGTCAGAAGGATGGCGGCGACGATGAGGTAATGCGGAAGGCCGATCATTCGCTGATCCCCTCGCCCGGCTTGATCTGCACGAGTTCCATTCCGGTCTTGGGCGTACGGGCGATCTGCTTGCCGATGTCCTGGCGCTTGACGCCCGGCTTGTGGCGCAGGGTCAGGACGATGGCGCCGATCATGGCGACCAGCAGCACCAGGCCCGCCGCCTGGAAGAAGAAGACATAGTCGGTGTAGAGCACCCGACCGAGCGCCTCGGTGTTGCTGAAGCCGCCCGGCGAGGCGTTGGGCAGCGCGTTGGCGCTGGCCTTGCCGTTGGTGGCGACGCTGACGGCGACCATGATCATCTCGATGGTCAGCACGCCGGCGACGAGGCCGCCGATGGGCAGGTATTGCGCGAAGCCGTCCCGCAGCGCTTCGAAGTCGATGTCGAGCATCATGACCACGAAGAGGAACAGCACCGCGACCGCGCCCACATAGACGACGATCAGCAGCATCGCCAGGAACTCAGCGCCCAGAAGGACGAAGAGGCCGGCGGCCGAGAAGAAGGCGGTGATCAGGAAGAGCACCGAGTGCACGGGGTTCTTGGCCGACACGACGAGAAGACCCGCCGCTATCGTCACGAACGCCAGCAAATAGAAAGCTATCGCCTGCAAGGCCATTGGCCAGGGTGCTCCCCTGAAAGTTCAAATAACGACGGCGCGCGAAATACACGCCGCCAACCTCGGATTCGCGCCGGACCGTTTAGCGGTACGGAGCGTCCAACTCCAGATTCTTCGCGATCAGCCGTTCCCAACGGTCACCGTTGTCGAGCAGCTTTCCCTTGTCGTAGTAGAGCTCTTCACGCGTCTCGACCGCGAACTCGATGTTCGGGCCTTCGACGATGGCGTCCACCGGGCAGGCCTCTTGGCAGAGACCGCAGTAGATGCACTTCACCATGTCGATGTCGTAGCGGGTCGTACGGCGGCTGCCGTCCTCGCGCGGTTCGGCCTCGATGGTGATCGCCTGGGCGGGGCAGATGGCCTCGCACAGCTTGCAGGCGATGCAGCGCTCTTCCCCGTTGGGATAGCGACGCAGGGCGTGCTCGCCACGGAAACGAGGCGACTGCGGGCCGCGCTCGTTCGGGTAGATCACGGTCTTCTTCGGCGCGACCAGATACTTCATGGCCAAGCCGAAGGCGCCCGCGAAATCGAGCAGGGCCACCCCTTTGACCGCTTGCGTGATGCGCTGGAACACCAGAGCTCTCCTAACACTTTTCCTTAGGGAAAGGACGGACGTCCCTCCCCCGCTCTTCCTGCTGACGCCGCACCTGCTGGCGCAGCACGCAGTCCTTTGTCTCTTCCTCGGCCTTCCGGCGGGCTTCGATCTGCTCCTCGAGCGATCGCTCCCGCGGCGGCCGAATGCTTCGCCCCGGTATCGTGCAGCCGGCCAGCAGGCCGATCACCGCGATCCCGAGGACGACCCGCCTCATTTCCCGGCTCGGGGAATGACGCAGGTGTAGTTCGAAAGCTGGGCGGGATCTCCCCCATCCATCTTGGCCTGCAACGTCCCGCCCTCGGCCTTGCACTTGTCGCCGGCCCGGCGCAGTTCGTCGTAGTTCACGATCCCCCGTCCCAGCGAATAGGAGCGGTCCGAGGCCTCGCTCGACGCGCATGCGCCCAGCGAAACCAGGACCAGCCCCGTCAAGGCCAGGGCGGCGGGGCGCATCAGCCCGCCACCGGCGAGAAGACGCGCCAGCCGGCGACCAGGGCGACCAGCACCAGCGACATCGGCAGGAAGACCTTCCAGCCCAGGCGCATCAGTTGGTCGTAGCGGTAGCGAGGCACGATCGCCTTAGCCATGGCGAACATGAAGAACCAGAAGACGATCTTGGCGTAGAACACCAGGGCCAGGGCCAGCTTGCCCCACCAGCCCCACATCGCCACCAGGTCGATCGGCAGACCCAGGTTCCAGCCGCCGAAGAACAGCACGCTGATCATCGCGCACATCAGCACGATGTTCGAATACTCAGCGACCATGAACAGCAGGTACGGGGTCGACGAGTACTCGACTTGGTAACCGGCCACGAGTTCGGATTCGGCTTCCGGAAGGTCGAAGGGCGGGCGGTTCGTCTCGGCCAGGGCCGAGATGTAGAACATGCCCATGGCGATCACCATGACCGGCAGCAGGATGATGTTCTTGAGGCCGCCGCCGCCGAACACGTTCCAGTTCCAGATCCAGCCGGACTGGTTCTCGACGATGGTCGACAGGTTCATCGAGCCGGCCAGCAGGATCACCGTGATGATGATCAGGCCGATCGAGACTTCGTACGACACCATCTGCGCCGCCGAACGCAGCGCGCCCAGGAACGGGTACTTCGAGTTCGAAGCCCAGCCGCCCATGATGATGCCGTAGACGCCCAGCGAGCTCATCGCCAGCAGGTAGAGGATGCCGACGTTCAGGTTGGAGACGACCCAGCCCGGCGCGAACGGCACCACGGCCCAGCCGATGAAGCCCAGGACCAGGCTGATCAGCGGGGCCAGCAGGAAGATCGCCTTGTCGGCGCCGGCCGGGATGACGATTTCCTTCAGCACGAACTTGCCGAAGTCGGCGAAGGACTGCAGCAGGCCGAAGGGACCGACGACGTTCGGGCCCTTGCGCATCTGGACGCCGGCCCAGATCTTTCGGTCGGCCAGCAGCAGGAAGGCCAGGCTCAGCAGAACCCAGATCACGACCAGCAGGATGCCGCCGAGAGTGAGGCCGAACCAGATAAGCGGGTTGGTCTGAGACACGGCTTACTCCGCGGCGATCTTGGCGGCGGCCGAGACGTTGGCCGCGCACTCGGCCATGGTCACGCTGGCGCGCGCAATGGGGTTGGTCAGGTGGAAGGCCTTCACCGGGCTCTCGAACGGAGCCTCGGAGACGTCCCCTTCCCCGCCGACGGCGGCGAGGTCGAACACGGTCGGGACCGAGCCCGGCGCGAAGTCGATCTGGCCGAAGGTGGGGTGATCGGCGAACAGCTTGGCGCGCAGCTGGTCCAGGCTGTCATAGGGCAGCTTGGCGCCCAGCACTTCCGACAGCGCCCGCAGGATCGACCAGTCTTCCTTGGCCTCGCCCTTCGGGAACACGGCGCGCTTGCCCATCTGCACCCGGCCCTCGGTGTTGACGTAGAGGCCGTTCTTTTCGGTGTAGGCGGCGCCCGGCAGGATGACGTCGGCCTTGTGGGCGCCGGCGTCGCCGTGGGTGCCGAGGTAGATCTTGAAGGCGTCGCTGGCGGCGGGCTCGCACTCGTCGGCGCCGAGCAGGAACAGCACGTCCAGCGCACCCGGCTTCAGCATGTCGCGCGCCGAGAGGGCGCCCTCGGCCGGGACGAAACCCAGGTCGAGGCCGGCCACGCGGGCGGCGGCGGTGTGCAGCACGTTCCAGCCGTTCCAGCCTTCACGGACGACCTTGAAGGTCTTGGCGACGCCGGCGGCGGCCTTGAGGATCGCCGCGCCGTCGGCGCGGGCCAGGGCGCCCTGGCCGATGATGATGGCGGGACGCTCGGCGGCCTTCAGGGCGGCGACGAAGTCGTTCTTGGCCTTGGCCAGGCCCGACAGCGTCTTGGCGCCGGCGCCGAGGTAGTCGTAGTCGAACGTCAGGTCGGCCTGTTCGCCGATGACGCCGAAGCGGGTCTTGCCGGCGATCCACTGCTTGCGGAAGCGGGCGTTGAGCACCGGAGCCTCGAGGCGCGGGTTGGCGCCCACGAACAGCACGACGTCGGCGTCTTCGATGCCGGCGATGGTCGAGTTGAACAGCCAGCTCTCGCGCGGGCCATTGCCCAGAGCCGTACCGTCCTGGCGGGCGTCGAGGTTCTTCACGCCCAGGGCCGTGAAGAGGTCCTTGGTCGCCTTCAGGCTTTCGGCGTCCTGCAGGTCGCCGGCGATGACGCCGATGCGCTCAGGGGCGGTCGCCTTGATCTTGGCCGAGACGGCGGCGAAGGCTTCGGCCCAGGTGGCGGGCTTCAGCTTGCCGTCGACGCGGACGTACGGGCGGTCGAGGCGCTGGCGCTGCAGGCCGTCGACGGCGTAGCGCGTCTTGTCGCTGATCCACTCTTCGTTGACGTCCTCGTTGACGCGCGGCAGCACGCGCAGGACGGCGTTGGCGCGGGCGTCGACGCGGATCGACGAGCCCAGGGCGTCCTGGACGTCGACGCTCTCGGTCTTCTTCAGTTCCCACGGACGGGCTTCGAAGGCGTAGGGCTTGGAGGTCAGGGCGCCGACCGGGCACAGGTCGATGACGTTGGCCGACAGCTCCGAGGTCACCGCGGCGCCCAGATAGGTCGTGATTTCAACGTCTTCGCCACGCGAGATCAGGCCGATCTCCGGCGAGCCGGCGACTTCGGTGATGAAGCGCACGCAGCGGGTGCACTGGATGCAGCGCGTCATCACGGTCTTGATGAGCGGGCCCATGGCCTTCTCTTCGACCGCGCGCTTGTTCTCTTCGTAGCGGCTGTCGTCGCGGCCGTAGCCGACGGCCTGGTCCTGCAGGTCGCACTCGCCGCCCTGGTCGCAGATCGGGCAGTCCAGCGGGTGGTTGATGAGCAGGAACTCCATCACCCCTTCGCGGGCCTTCTTGACCATCGGGGTCTTGGTGAAGATCTCCTGGCCCTCGGCGGCCGGCAGGGCGCAAGACGCCTGCGGCTTCGGCGGGCCGGGCTTAACCTCGACCAGGCACATGCGGCAGTTGCCGGCGATGCTCAGACGCTCGTGATAGCAGAAGCGCGGGATCTCTTCCCCAGCCAGCTCCGCGACCTGCAGAACCGTCATGCCGGGTTCGAACTCGACCTCGACGCCGTTGACCTTGGCGATTGCCATTCTCGTTACTCCGCCGCGATCAGCTTGGCGCCCTGCACGTGCAGGCGACCGCTACGATAGGAAGCGATCCGCTCCTCCACCTCGTGGCGGAAGTGGCGGAACAGACCCTGGATCGGCCAGGCGGCCGCGTCGCCCAGGGCGCAGATGGTGTGACCCTCGACCTGGGTCGTGACGTCCAGAAGGGTGTCGATTTCCTTCGGATCGGCTTCGCCGGTGGCCATGCGTTCCATGACCCGCCACATCCAGCCGGTGCCTTCGCGGCACGGCGTGCACTGGCCGCAGCTCTCGTGCTTGTAGAAGTACGACAGGCGGGCGATGGCGCGGACGAGGTCGGTGGACTTGTCCATGACGATGACGGCGGCGGTGCCCAGGCCCGACTTCAGGTTCCGCAGGGCGTCGAAGTCCATCGGCAGGTCTTCGCACTGCTCGGCGGGGATCATCGGCACCGACGAACCGCCCGGGATGACGGCCTTGAGGTTGCCCCAGCCGCCGCGGATGCCGCCGCAGTGGTCTTCCATCAGCTGACGGAAGGGGATGCTCATGGCTTCTTCGACGTTGCAGGGCAGGTTCACGTGGCCCGAGACGCAGAACAGCTTGGTGCCGGCGTTGTTGGGACGGCCAAAACCGGCGAACCAGGCCGCGCCGCGGCGCAGGATGGTGCCGGCGACGGCGATGCTCTCGACGTTGTTGACCGTGGTCGGCATGCCGTAGAGGCCCGCGCCGGCCGGGAACGGCGGCTTCAGGCGCGGCTGGCCTTTCTTGCCTTCCAGGCTTTCCAGCAGGGCGGTCTCTTCACCGCAGATATAGGCGCCGGCGCCGTGGTGGACGTAGAGGTCGAAGTCCCAGCCGTGGACGTTGTCCTTGCCGATCAGCTTGGCCTCATAGGCCTGCTTGACCGCCGCTTCCAGGCGCTCGCGCTCGAAGACGTACTCGCCCCGGATGTAGATGTAGCAGGCGTGGGCCAGCATGGCGCGCGAGGCGATCAGGCAGCCTTCGATCAGGAGGTGCGGATCGTGCCGCATGATCTCCCGGTCCTTGCAGGTGCCCGGCTCGGACTCGTCGGCGTTGACCACCAGGTAGTGCGGACGACCGTCCTTCACTTCCTTGGGCATGAAGGACCACTTCAGACCGGTCGAGAAACCAGCCCCGCCCCGGCCTCGCAGACCGGAGTTCTTCATGTTCTCGATGATCCAGTCGCGACCGGCGTCAAGAATGTCCTTGGTGCCGTTCCAGCAACCGCGCGCCTTCGCACCTTCCAGACCCCAGTCCTGGAGCCCGTAAAGGTTGGTGAAGATGCGATCCTTGTCTTCGAGGATACCGACCATGACTCTAGCTTTGCGGATCGAATGGATGGGTGCGGACATAGCGCGTCCGCCGGACGATGACATAGGCGAAAAGCCGCCAACCGGCGCCGATCACCAAAAGACCTGTGGGCGCCGCCCAGGCCGGAGCCCCGGCGACCTCCCGGCCCCAGATCAGGACCAGGACGCCGATGAGGCAGGCTACGAAGCCCAGGAGCCGCTCCTTGCGGTGCATGCCCCGGATCGTGGCCACATAGGCCGCCCGCCGTGCGGAAAGGTCGTCGCTCAAGGCGCCCTCCCCGCTTGCGGCTCAGGACCGGCTTCAGGCTTGGTCGCCTTCATCCAGCCCATGATGAACCAGATCTGCGCGCCCAGCCCGGCCACGACGGCCAGGATGAACACCGGCAGCAGCCACCAGACGTGGAAGGCAACGTGGCCGACGATCGCCGCGCCGGCCAGCAGGAAGCACACGACGTCGATGGCGAGCATCGTCGTGAGGCGCTTCTTCTGATGGACGGCGACGTCGGTCATCAGGCGGCGGGCTCCGCCTTGGTCTTCTTGGGCTTCTCGGGCAGGTTCGGGATCTTGATCTTCTTGGCCGCCGAGCCGTCGTACAGCTTCGGATCGGTCAGGGTCTGGATCTTTTCCTTCGGCTCCGAGGACTTGCGGCCCTCGTAGCTGCCCGGCTGCGGGGCCTTGCCCGCGGCGAAGTCGTCGAGGATCTGGGCCAGGCTCTCCGGCGTCAGGTCTTCGTAGTAGTAGTCGTTGATGGCCGCCATCGGGGCGTTGCAGCAGGCGCCGAGGCACTCGACCTCTTCCCAGCTGAACTTGCCGTCGGCCGACACGGTGTGGGCCGGGCCGATCTTCTTCTCCAGCACCGACTTCAGGTCGAGCGCGCCGCGCAGCTGGCACGGCGTGGTGCCGCACAGCTGGACGAAGGCGGTCTTGCCGACCGGGGCCAGCTGGAACATCACGTAGAAGGTGGCGACTTCCAGCACGCGGATGACCGGCATCTCGAGCTGCTTGGCGATCTCCTGGATCGCCGGCTCGGAAATCCAGCCTTCCTGCTTCTGGGCCAACCACAGCATCGGGATCACCGCCGACTGCTTGCGGGCGGCGGGATACTTGGCCTTCCACCAGTCGGCCTTGGCCTGGCTGTCCTTCGAGAAGGCGAAGCTGGCGGGCTGCTCTTTGGCGAGACGACGAACGCTCATCGTGCGAAATCCACGCGGACGATCTTGTCGCCCTTGAAGGTGTAGATGGCGGCGACCTGGAAAGGCGCGTCGCCGTTGCCGCGGTCGACGTGCTCGTGATCGATCACGTTCGAGCCAACCACGATGCGGTTCAGGAGCTCGGCCTTGTTCTTGGGGAACTCGGCGAAGGTCTTGGCGTAGAAGGCGCGGTAGGCCTCGATGCCCGTGCGCGCGACTTCGCCGTTCAGGCCGGCCACGACCACGTCGTCCGAGAAGTGGGCGCAGTGGGCGTCCAGGTCCTGGGCGTTGTAGGCGTCGAGCTGGGCCTGGGCGATGCTCTCCAGGCTCATCGGTCGACCTCGCCGAACACGATGTCGAGCGAGCCCAGGATGGCCGAAACGTCGGCCAGCTGGTGGCCGCGGTTCATCCAGTCCATGGCGGCCAGGTGCGAGAAGCCCGGAGCCTTGATCTTGCAGCGGTACGGCTTGTTGGTGCCGTTGCTGACCACGTAGACGCCGAACTCGCCTTTGGGGGCTTCGACGGCCGCGTAGACCTCGCCTTCCGGCGTCTTGAAGCCCTCGGTGTAGAGCTTGAAGTGGTGGATCAGGGCTTCCATCGAGCGCTTCATCTCGGCGCGACGCGGCGGGCTGACCTTGTTGTCCTCGGTCAGCACCGGGCCCGGCGTGCCGCGCAGCATGGCGACGGCCTGCAGGATGATCTTGGTGCTCTCGCGCATCTCCTGCATGCGGCAGAGATAGCGATCGTAGCAGTCGCCGTTCTTGCCCAGCGGGATGTCGAACTCGAACTCGTTGTAGTTCTCGTACGGCTGGTTGCGGCGCAGGTCCCAGGCGATGCCCGAACCACGCACCATCACGCCCGAGAAGCCCCAGGCCCACGCGTCTTCCTTGCTGACCACGCCGATGTCGACGTTGCGCTGCTTGAAGATGCGGTTGTCGGTGATCAGGCCCTCGATATCGTCGCAGATCTTCGGGAAGGCCTTGGCCCAGCTCTCGATGTCGTCGATCAGCGAGGGGGTGAGGTCCTGGTGGACGCCGCCCGGACGGAAGTAGTTGGCGTGCAGGCGAGCGCCGCAGGCGCGCTCGTAGAACACCATCAGCTTCTCGCGCTCCTCGAAGCCCCAGAGCGGCGGCGTCAGGGCGCCGACGTCCATGGCCTGGGTCGTCACGTTCAGCAGGTGGTTCAGGACGCGGCCGATCTCGCAGAACAGCACGCGGATGATCTGGCCGCGCTTGGGCACTTCAACGCCCAGCAGCTTTTCGATGGCCAGGCAGAACGCATGCTCCTGGTTCATCGGCGCCACATAGTCGAGGCGGTCGAAGTACGGGATGTTCTGCAGATAGGTGCGCGCTTCCATCAGCTTTTCGGTGCCGCGGTGCAGCAGGCCGATGTGCGGATCGACGCGCTCGACGATTTCACCGTCGAGTTCCAGCACCAGACGCAGCACGCCGTGCGCGGCAGGGTGCTGGGGGCCGAAGTTGATGTTGAACTTGCGGACCGGGGTCTCGGGGATCGCCGGAACCGTCGGTTCGTCACGGAAGAAGTCGGTCGCCGCGGCGGGCGCGTTCGTGCCAGTCATGACTTAAGCCTTTTCCGCCTTCTCGTCGCCCGGCAGAGCGTACTTCGCCCCTTCCCACGGAGACAGGAAGTCGAAGGCGCGGAACTCGGTGATCTTCACGGGTTCGTAGACGACGCGCTTGAGCTCGTCGTCGTAGCGGACCTCGACATAGCCGGTCATCGGGAAGTCTTTCCGCAGCGGGTGGCCGTGGAAACCGTAGTCCGTCAGGATCCGGCGCAGGTCCGGATGGCCTTCGAAGAACACGCCGTACATGTCGAACGCCTCGCGCTCGAACCAGTCGGCGACCGGGAACACCGGCGTGGCGCTCGGCACCGGGGTGTCTTCGTCGGTCTGCACCTTCACGCGGACGCGGACGTTCTTCACCATCGACAGCAGGTGGTAGACCACGTCGAAGCGCGCGGCGCGCTCGGGGTAGTCGACCGCCGTCAGGTCCACCAGCTGGTGGAAGCGGTAGTCGGGGTGATCACGCAGATAGGTCAGCAGCTCGACCACGCGGTTCGTCGAACCGAGCAGGTTCAGCTCGCCGAACGCGACGTTGTACGAGGCGATGGCCCCGGCCGAGTTGGCGACGATCGCCTGGCCGAGGGCTTCGAGGTCTTGGCTCATCGCTCGATGGTCCCCGTGCGACGGATCTTCTTCTGGAGCTGCAGCACGCCGTAAACGAGCGCTTCGGCCGTGGGCGGGCAGCCCGGCACGTAGATGTCGATCGGCACGACGCGGTCGCAGCCGCGCACGACGCTGTAGCTGTAATAGTAGTAGCCGCCGCCGTTGGCGCAGCTGCCCATCGAGATGACGTAGCGGGGCTCGGGCATCTGGTCGTAGACCTTGCGCAGAGCCGGAGCCATCTTGTTGGTCAGCGTGCCGGCGACGATCATCACGTCCGACTGACGCGGGCTGGCGCGCGGCGCGAAGCCATAGCGCTCCAGGTCGTAGCGCGGCATGGCCGAGTGCATCATCTCGACGGCGCAGCACGCCAGGCCGAACGTCATCCACATCAGCGAGCCGGTGCGCGCCCAGGTGATCAGGTCGTCGGCGGCCGCGGTGATGAAGCCCTTGTCGGCCAGCTGCTGCGACACGCCGTCGAAGAAGGCGTCGTGCAGCTTCGGGTCATAGCCCTGCACCGTCGAGCGGCCAGCGGCGCCGGCCGCCGGAAGCGGCGAGCTGTTGGCGGGAACGATCACTCCCATTCGAGGGCGCCCTTCTTCCATTCGTAGATAAAGCCGACAGTCAGAACGCCGAGGAAGCTCATCATCGACCAGAAGGCGAAGACCGAGGCTTCATGCGGAAGCTTCAGCAGGGTCACCGCCCACGGGAACAGGAAAGCCACTTCGAGGTCGAAGATGATGAAGAGGATCGAGACCAGGTAGAACCGGACGTCGAACTTCATGCGCGCGTCGTCGAAGGCGTTGAAGCCGCATTCGTATGCGGACAGCTTTTCCGGGTCCGGCGCCTTGGGCGCGAGCACGGCGGCAGCCAGCATGAAGACGATGCCGATAACCGCCGCGATCCCGAGGAAGATCACGATCGGCAGGTACTGGAGAAGGAAGGCGTTCATGACAGCCCTTGGCTTGAATCGGCCGCGTTGTAGCCCAGTGTCTTCCAGGCTTCAAACGCCCCGGGCACATTGAGAAACGATCGCAAGTTCTGACCATCCACAGGTTCGGCGACATGGCCGTTGACACGAGTCTTCGCCCGACATATCAGACGCCCCTCGCCGCACGGCGGGTCGCACTTTCGCTTCGGCGGAGGGTAATGCGGATGTAGCTCAGTTGGTTAGAGCGCCGGCCTGTCACGCCGGAGGTCGCGGGTTCGAG
>NZ_QHJY01000579.1 GCF_003185805.1 Caulobacter sp. D5 | reverse complement strand
GAGAGAGGGATTTAAGCCGCGAACCCGGCCTCGGCGAAGCCCAGCATCCGGTCCAGCAGCGACACCACGTCGGCCTCGCTGGTCTGGCCTTCCGACAGCACGTTCAGGCGGTCGAACTCGGCGAAGCGGTTGTTGTGCAGCATGCCCAGGGTGAAGTGCAGCCGCCAGTAGACCTCCTCGGCCGACAGCTCCGGCCGCGCCTTCAGCAGAGCGTCGGAGAAGCGGCGCAGGTGCGAGACGTCGGTCTTCAGCACCTGGCGGATCTCGTCGGTGCCCTCGCTGCGGGCCCGGATCAGGAACTGCAGCGAGATTCGGCGCTCATGGTCGGGGGCCAGCCAGCGCAGCGGCGGGGTCAGCAGGGCCGCCAGGATCTCGCGCACCGGCGGGGTCCCGGCGTTACGGTCGTTGGCCTCGTGCAGCATCTTGGCCCGCTCGCGATTGAGCTCGGCCGTGCGCCGCTTGAAGATCTCGAACAGCAGGGCGTCCTTGGAGCCGAAGTGATAGTTCACCGACGCCAGGTTCACGCCCGCGGCGGCGGTGATGTCGCGCACCGACACGTTCTGGAAGCCGTGCAGCGCGAACAGCCGCTCGGCGGCCGTGAACACCAGGTTCTTGGTGACGGCTTCGGTTTCCTGGGCCTCGGCCTCTTGGCCGGCGGCGATCTCGGTGGTCGAACTCAAGACTTCAATCCCCTTACCCATAGGGAACCCTTACAAGCGTTTGATTTCGGCGCAAGCGTCAAGATGCGCCGCGGGCTGAGGAATTCTCCAACCGGAGCCAGGAAACGAAAAAGGCCCGACGTCGCCGCCGGGCCTTTTCAACGTCTCGCGTGGTACCACCTCTCGGGCTCGAACCGAGGACCTCTAGATCCACAATCTAGCGCTCTAACCAACTGAGCTAAGGCGGCTCCGCGAGAGGCGTGTTCTTAGTCGGACCCGCCGTCGGGATCAAGCGGCGAAAAGCCCCGAAACGGAGAAAATCGCGCCCCGAAAACGCCCCGCTCCGACCGCAGGAGAGAGGGCAAAGAAAAACGCCCCGGAGCGGATGCTCCAGGGCGTCTTCTTGGGATCGTTCCCAGGTCGTCGCTATTGCGGGACCTGGAAGGTGATCGGCACCGTGATCTCGCCGCCGTCCACCGGAGCCCCATCGAGGGTCTTCGGCTTCATGCGGAAGAGGCGCGACAGCTTCAGGGCCGCGTCGCCGAAACCGTAGTCGGCCGGAGATTCCGACACGACCGAGCAGTTCTCGAGCGAACCCTTGGCGTTCACCGTGCAACGGATCGTCGCACGACCACCGGTTTCCGTCCGCTGTGCACGGTCCGGATAGTACCGGGCCATGTCGTCGGCGTTCGGCTTACGCGCCCAATCGGGACGCGTCACGACCGAAGCCCGGGCGGGCGGAGCCGTCACCGGCGCCGGCGGAGCCGACGAGATGATCGGCGGCGCCGTCTGCTCGACCCGCTCCTTGACGGGCGGGATCGGGAGCGGCGGCGGCGGCGTCACGTCCGGCGGCGGCGCGATCGGCGGCCTCGGCTGCACCACCGCGGGAGG
>NZ_QHJY01000085.1 GCF_003185805.1 Caulobacter sp. D5 | reverse complement strand
GCCCGCCGACACGCCCGCCCCGCGCCGCGGCCCCGGCCGGCCGCGCGACCCCGAGGTGGAAAGGCGCCTCAAGCGCGCGGCGCTGGAGGTGCTGGCCGCCCACGGCATGTCGGGCCTGACCCTGGAGAAGATCTGCGACAAGGCCGGCGCCCCGCGCGCCACCTTCTACCGCCGCTGGGCCACGCCGATGCAGGCGGTGGGCGAGGCCTTCAACGAGGCCTTCCTGTTCGCCACCCTGCCTGACACCGGCGACGTCGTCACCGACCTCGTCGCCCTGGGCCAGGCGATGATCGACCTCTACAACGACCCGGTCGTCGGGCCGTGCATGAGCTTCCTGATCGCCGAGAGCCGCGTGCGGCCCGAGCTGTTCCACGGCGCCAGCGACGACTTCCAGCGCCGCCGGGCCTACAACCGCCAGGTCGTCGAGCGCGCCGTCGAGCGCGGCCAGATCGGCCCGGAGATCGATCCCGACCTGGTCATCGACGTCATCAGCGGCCTGGCCATGAACAACCAGGCCACCCGCCGCCCGCTGACGCCCGAGATGCTGGAGTTCGTGGTGAGGCGGCTGCTGGGCCTTTGATCCCTCTCCCCTTGCGGGAGAGGGAGGGGCCCGCGCCGCAGGCGTGGGAGGGTGAGGGGTCGAAAGCCCTCACCGCCGCGACAGCTGACAGGCCGGGTGCAGCCGCCAGGTTCTGAGAGACCCCTCATCCGGCGGCCTTCGGCCGCCACCTTCTCCCGCAAGGGGAGAAGGATCGTCTGCACCCATCTTGAAAACAAACCAACCAAGCGGTATGTTGCAAGCCTCACCACTGAGGCCCGCCCGTGTCCATCCCCGCTTCCGCCTACGCCATGCTCGCCGCGGCCATCGCCGCCGAGGTGGCCGGCACCACCTTCCTGCAGAAGTCGGAGCAGTTCACCAGGCTGGTCCCCACCCTGGCCATGGCCGGGCTCTACGCCGCCGCATTCTATTTCCTGTCCCAGGCGCTCAGGCACGTGCCGCTCGGCGTGGCCTACGCCATCTGGGGCGGGGTCGGGATCGTGCTGACGGCGGTGATCGGCGTCGTGCTGTTCCGCCAGAAGCTCGACGCGCCGGCCCTGCTGGGCATAGGCCTGATCGTCTCCGGCGTGCTGGTCACCCAGCTCTTCTCGCGCAGCGTGGCCCACGGATGAACACCACCGCCTACAACCGCCCCAAGCAGCCCGAGCAGGTGCGCCGCGCCCTGCTGGACGCCGCCGTCGCCCTGGCCGAGGAGCAGGGCCTGGGCGGGATCACCGTCCAGGCCGTGGCCGACCGCGCCGGCGTCACCAAGGGCGGCCTCTTCCACCACTTCGCCAGCAAGCAGGCCCTGATCGACGCCGTGTTCGACTTCATGCTCGAACAGATGGACGAGGCGCTGGACCGGCTGATGGCCGACGACGAACAAGGCCAGGGGGCCCACGGCTGCTTCACCCGCGCCTATGTCGTCTCGACCTTCGAGTGCTGCGACATGGCGCTCAGCGGCCAGGCGCTGTCGATCTCGATGGTCACCGACCCGGCCCTGCGCCGCCGCTGGCGCGACTGGATCGACGCGCGCCTCGTGCGCCACGCCGCCACCGACCTCGACCCGCGCCTGCACGTCGTCCGCCTGGCCGCCGACGGCTACTGGTTCGCCCGCGTGCTGCACGACGGCGATCCGGGCAGCGAACCGCCGCAGGCGCTGCAGGACCGCCTCATCGCCATGACCCGGGAGAACTGACATGACCTTCTTCCGCACCCACTGGGCCCTGCTGGCCACCGAGCCCTCGCCGCCGGCCGAGGCCCCGCCCGCGCCGCCCACGGACACCCCGCCGGTCGAGGCCGAGGAGCCCCCGGCGGCCGCCTAGGCGCCGCGCAACAACAGCTTGCCCGACCGGGGATCGGTGAAGGTCACGTTCTCGGCGGCCTTGATCCGCCAGGCGCCGCCCTGCTCGACCAGCACCGCCATCAGCAGCGTCTCGACCGCGTGGACCCCGGCCGGATGAGCCTGGCTGGTCGTCAGGTGCGACCAGAAATGCACCACCGCCACGCCCGGCGCGATCAGGTCCACGGCGTGCAGATCGTTGGCCATGACCGAGCCGCGATAGACGGTCTCGTGGATGGTCCGGTGCAGCTCGACGATCTCCTCCAGCCCGCGCCTGAAGGTGGCGAAGCGGTTGACGAAGGTCGCGTCGGCTTCGAACAGGCCGCCGAGCGCTTCCATGTCGTGGGCGTTCCAGGCGGCCTCGAACGCCGCCGGCAGATCTTCAGGCCGCTGCATGGCGCCCTCCCCGTCATAGCGCGGCGAGCATACTCCTCCCCCGTGCAACGGGGGAGGTGGCGCGGCGCCATCGGCGACGTGGCGGAGGGGGCGAGGGACAGAGCGCCGAGTGCGCCGCCGCCCCCTCCACCGCTTCGCGGTCCTCCTCCCCCGTTTCACGGGGGAGGAGAAGGAAAACCTAGAACAGAACCCCCTTCTCCAGCAGGCCGTGCACGCCTTTCTCGCCGTTGACCGTCTGGGTCACGCGGAAGTCCACGGCCAGGGAGCAGAACTGGTAGGCCTGCACGCGGGTCAGGTTCGAGCGCGACACGATGAAGTCGATCATCCCCCGCAGGGCCTGCTTCATGGCCAGATCCAGGTCCTCGTTGAAGCCCATGATCACGTAGTGGGTCGGGGTCTCGGCCCGCGGCCAGGTGGCGACACCCAAGTCGGCGGCCTTGTGCAGGATGAAGGTGAAGGTCCCGGTCAGGCCCATCTCCAGGGCGTTGACGCAGACCTCGCCGTCGCCCTGGCGACCGTGGCCGTCGCCGGCCGAGAAGTTGGCGCCCGGAACCCAGACCGGCAGGAACAGGGTCGCGCCCGCGCCCAGTTCCTTGTTGTCCATGTTGCCGCCGTGCTCGCGCGGCTCGCGGCTGGACAGCCGCCCGTATTTCGCCGGCGGGGCCACGCCCATGGTGCCGAAGAACGGCCGCAGCGGCAGCTCCGGCCCCCACTGCGGCTTGCAGACCCCGCGCGCCTTGTCGACGGCGATGTGGCTGACATAGCGGTCAGGGAAATCCTCCGGCAGCGTGCCGGCCAGGGGCCGCACGGCGCAGTAGCCCCAGTCGTTGTTGGGCTCGACCGCCTCGATGCGCACCTCCAGCGTGTCGCCCGGCTCGGCTCCGGCGATGGCCACCGGGCCGGTCAGGATGTGCGGGCCGATCCGGTCCAGCCTGGCGTCGTGGATCGCCTGCAGGGCCGGCGGGATGGCCAACCACGACTCCGCGCCCGGCATCACCTCGGGCCCACCCGACACGCAGTCGAAGGTGACGCTGTCGCCCGGCTGGATGGTCAGGACGGGGTCGAAGGCCGCGTCGAAGATGCCGAAGCGGACGGTCTGCGGCGTGGAGGACAGGTGGTGGTGCATGGCGACGGCGGAACCGGAAACGAAGAAACGGCCCTCAGTCTCCGGCCGCATCGGCGCGGCGGCGAAGCGGCGCGACCATCGACACGGCCGCTTTCGCCATCCTGCCTGCCCGCTGGGCGCCGCCTGCACGGCCCTCGCGCATCCGGCGGGCGATCAATCCTTCCTAGCCCCTTGAAACGTCTGGCCTAGCGGCGTTATCGTGGGATCGCTATGAAGTATCTAATTACTTTCTAGCGTGAGTGACTTCCCATGTCGGGCGGCGATCTGTCGGCCTTCCAAAACCTCTCCGACGCCAAGGTCGCCGCCTATCTGGACTCCCGCAGCGCCGAACTCGGCCTGCGCATTCCCGAGAACTGCCGCGCCGGCGTCGCCGAGAACCTCGCCCTGCTTCGCGATCAGACGGCCCTGTTCTGCGACGCGCTTGGGGGCCTGACCGACGCGGACGCGCCGGCCGAGCCTTTCACGCCATGAGTTTCGACACCGCCCAGGCCGTGACCCGCGCCGTGCGCGAGGGTCGCACCACCGCCCGCGAACAGGCGCAAAAGGCCATCGCCGCCGCCAGGGCCGAGCCGTTCAACGCCTTCACCGCCGTGTTCGAGGACGAAGCCCTGGCCCAGGCCGACGCCGTCGACGCCGCGCTGGCGGCCGGCGCCGATCCCGGCCCGCTGGCCGGCGTCCCCTTCGCGGTCAAGAACCTGTTCGATGTCGCCGGCCATACGACCCTGGCCGGCAGCAAGATCCGCCGGGGCGCCGCCCCCGCGACCGCCGACGCTGCCGCCGTCGCCCGGATGAAGGCCGCCGGCGCGGTGCTGGTCGGCGCGCTGAACATGGACGAGTTCGCCTACGGCTTCGTCACCGAGAACGCCCACGACGGCCCGACCCGCAATCCGCACCATCCGGCCCGGATCGCCGGCGGCTCGTCGGGCGGCTCGGCCGCCGCCGTCTCGGGCGGGCTCCTGCCGCTGACCCTGGGGTCGGACACCAACGGCTCGATCCGCATCCCCGCCGGCCTGTGCGGCGTGTTCGGCCTGAAGCCCACCCTGGGCCGGCTGTCGCGCGCCGGGGCCTTCCCCTTCGTGCACAGCCTGGACCACATCGGCCCGTTCGCCCGCACCGCCGCCGACCTCGCTTTGGCCTATGACGCCTTGCAGGGCGAGGACCCGCTCGACGACCTGGCGCCGCCGCCCGCCGATCCCCTGTCCGCGCGCCTCGACGCCCTGGCCGACCAGCCCCTGCGCGTCGGCGTGCTGGGCGGCTGGTTCCAGCAGGGCGCCTTCCCCGAGGTGGTCGAGGCGCTGGAGATCGTCGCCGACGCCCTCCAGGCCCGGCGCGGCGTCGAACTGCCGGGGGCCAAGGCCGC
>NZ_QHJY01000084.1 GCF_003185805.1 Caulobacter sp. D5 | reverse complement strand
CGTTCCAGCCGGCGACGCCGCCGGTCGCCTCGGCCGTCCAGGCGTCAGGCGCGCGCCAGCCGTCCAGGGCTTGCGCGAGCGCGTCGACCACCGCCTTGGCGTCGCCGACCACGCTGACCGCGCCGTGCTTGTGGGCGTCGTGCGGGGCGACGTTGACCTGGACCAGCTTGCGGTCCGGCGCGCCGAACAGGGCGCGGGAGCCGCTGGTGAAGTCCTGCAGGCGCGTACCGATGCCGACAACGAGGTCGGCCTGCTCGGCGGCGGCGACGGCGGCGCTCGTGCCGGTGACCCCGATCGCGCCGAGGTTCAGCGGGTGATCCCAGGCCAGGCTCCCCTTCCCGCCCTGCGTCTCGGCGAGCGGCAGGCCGGCGGCGTAGACGAGGTCGGCCAGCGCTGCTTCGGCGCGGGCGTAGAGCACCCCGCCGCCGGCCACGACCAGCGGCCGCTTGGCCGCCTTGATCAGGGCGACGAGGTCGGCAAGCTCGCGCAGATCGGGACGCGGCGCGCGGATGCGCCAGACCTTCCTGGCGAAGAAGGCTTCCGGATAGTCGAAGGCCTCGGCCTGGACGTCCTGGCAGAAGGCTAAGGTCGCCGGACCGCAGATCGCCGGGTCGAGCATGGTCGCCAGGGCGCGCGGCAGGGCGTCGAGGATCTGCTCGGGGCGCGTGATGCGGTCGAAATAGCGCGAGACCGGCCGGAAGCAGTCGTTGGCGCTGACCGTGGCGTCGCCGAAGTCCTCGATCTGCTGGAGGACGGGATCGGGCCGGCGGCTGGCATAGACATCGCCGGGCAGGAACAGCACCGGCAGGCGGTTGACGTGGGCCAGGGCGGCGGCGGTGACCATGTTGGTCGCGCCCGGCCCGATCGAGGTGGTGCAGACCATGGCCCGCTCACGCCGCGACTGCTTGGCGAAGGCGATGGCGGCGTGGGCCATGCCCTGCTCGTTGTGGGCGCGCCAGGTCGGCATCACGTCGCGGGCGCCGTGCAGAGCCTCGCCCAGGCCGGCGACATTGCCGTGGCCGAAGATCGCCCAGACCCCGGCGAAGTACGGCAGCACGCCCTCGCCGGTCTCGACATATTGCTGTGAGAGCCAACGGACGGTCGCCTGGGCGGCGGTGAGACGTATGGTGGCCATCTACGCGGCTTTCTCGGCGGCGCTGCGCAGACGCTTCCAGGCGTCCACCAGCACCTTGAACTTGCTCACCAGGGCGGCGACGGCCGCTTCGTCGTCGATGCGGCCGGCCAGCCAATCGCGGGCCACGTCGTAGAAGATGGTCCGCCCCACGGCGAAGCCCTTCACGATCGGGAACGGCGCGACGACCTCGAACGACGCGACCAGTTCGGCCTCCGGCGCCGACAGCCCCAGCAGCACCACGCCGCGGCAGAGCGGGTCGTTCTCGCGGATGGCGATCTCGATCTCGCGCCAGGCGGCCGGGTCGGTCAGGGGCTCCAGCTTCCACCAGTCGGGGCGGATGCCCAGGTCGTAGAGCCTGCGCACGCCGCGCGCCACGGTGCGGCTGTCGCTCTGCATGCCTGGCGGCAGGATCAGCTCGAGCAGCAGTTCGTGGCGCGTCTTGCGACAGGCGTCGAACAACCGCAGCAGCTGGCGCTCCTGCCGCTCGCGCAGTTCGACCTCGTCGTCTGGGTGATAGAAGACCAGGCACTTGACGATCTGGTTGGCCGGCCACTCGACCAGCTCCGTGGCCACGTCGGCCGAGCTTTCGAACTCCAGCGGCCGCGACTTGGGAAGCTCGATCGGACGGGCGATCCAGTAGTCGTGGTCGGCGGCCTGCGCCAAGGCGTCGAACCCGAAGCGGCCGTCCAGCAGCAGGCCAAAGCGGCTCTCGTCGCCGCCGGCCACGGCCTGGACCGCGCGCAGGGCCAGGGCCTTGAAGTGCGGGATGCGTTCGGGATCGCCGCCGGTCTCGGCGATGAGGTCGAGGAACTGGCTGCGATGGTCGACGGCCAGGACGGTCAGCTCGTCATAGACGCGGTCGCGGGTGGTGGCCCAGTGGATGTGCTCCAGCTCCACGTCCTCGCGCAGGCGGAACGGCCGCTCGCGGTCGGACAGGAAGGCCTCCAGCTCGACCCAGGTCGGCATGGCAGGCGTGCAGCCGTGCCGCGAGACGACGATCGCCCCGCAGGCGTTGCCCCATTCGCAGCAGGTCTCGACGCTTTCGCCGCGCAGCCAGCCGCGCAGGAAGCCGGCCATGAAGGCGTCGCCGGCCCCCAGCACGTTGAACACCTCGACCTTGAACCCGCGCGCGCTGACGCCCTCGTCCAGGCTGTCGGGGATCGCACCCGGGAAGGCCACGCAGCCGTCGGGCCCGCGCTTGCAGACCAGCAGCGCGCCGGGTGCCCCGCCACGGATCGCGCGCAGGGCGGCGATGGTGTCGGTCGAACCACCGAGGATATGGATCTCCTCCTCGGTGCCGACGATCAGGTCGCAGAGGGCCACCACCTCCTGCAGCTTCTCGGTGACCTGGCGGTTCTCGACGAAGCGGTTCTCGCCGGCGTCTCTGCCGGCCAGGCCCCACAGCACGGGGCGGTAGTCGATGTCGAAGACCACCCGGCCGCCGGCCGCCTTCACCGCGCGCGCGGCCTTGAGACTGGTCTCGTAGACATTGGGCTGCGACAGGTGAGTGCCGTTGATCAGCACCGCGCCGGCCCTGGCGATCCAGGCCTCGTCGACGTCGGAGGGCAGCAGCGCCATGTCGGCGCAGTTCTCGCGATAGAAGATCAGGGGGAAGTTCACCCGGTCGCGGATGCCCAGGATCACCAGAGCGGTCAGGCGGTCGGGGTCGGACAGCACGCCGGCGACGTCGACACCCTCGCGGACCAGTTGCTCGCGGATGAAGCGGCCCATGTGGTCAGAGCCGACCCTGGTCAGCAGACCCGTCTTCAGGCCAAGGCGCGCGCCGCCCGCGGCGGTGTTGGTCGGGCTGCCGCCCAGATACTTGGCGAAGGAGGACATGTCCTCCAGCCGGCCGCCGCTCTGCTGGCCGTAGAGGTCGACGGAGGAACGGCCGACGGTGATGAGATCAAGGGCCTTTTCGTCGTGCGCCATTCCGGTTCCACGCTACTTTTTTCTGACCGACCTCCCCGTCGGCGCCATGTAACGCATATTCTAAGTCCCAAAATCTCGCAACATTCATTTCATTTTTGAGCGAGAATGGAACGCACGCTTTAGCCGGCCTTGCGCTTCTTGCCCTTTTCCCTGTTGGCCTCGAAGGCGAAGCCGATCACCAGGGCCTGGGCCAGGCAGATCGAGGCGGCCAGGGAGCGGAAGGTCCGCACCTCGGACTCGCGCACGTGCAGCACCAGTTCGGCCGGCTTGGCGATCGGGCTGACCAGGCTGTCGCTGATCGACAGCACCTTGGCGTCGCGCTGCACCGCCATCTCGACGGCCTGCACCGTCTCCTCGGCATAGGGGTGATAGCTGACGGCGATCAGCAGATCCTTGGGGCCGATGGTCTGGACCTGCTGCTTCGTCAGTCCCGCCACCCCGTCGATGAACAGGGTGCGCTTGTTCACCTGCTGCAGCGAATAGGCCAGGTACGAGGCCACCGGGAACGAGCGGCGGAAGCCGACCACATAGACCGTCTCAGCCTTGTCGATCAGGGCGACGGCCTTGGCCATGTCAGCTTCGCTGACCGTCTGGCCGAGGTTCTGGAGCGCCAGGGTGTTGCCCTCGACGAACTCCGACAGCACGTCGGCGCCGCTCTCGGGCTTGCGCGCCACGGCCTCGTTGAAGTGGCGCACCCGCTCGCCATAGCCGAGGGCCGAGTGGCCCGACAGCAGGCCGTCGCGGAACAGCCGCTGCATCTGGCTGGCGCCGGGGAAGCCGAAGGTCTTGGCGAAGCGCACGATGGCCGACGGCTGCACGCCGCATCGCTCGGAGATCACCGCCAGGGTCTCCAGGGCCATCTCGTTGGGCTCGTCCAACGCGTAGCGGGCGATCTGCTGCAAGCGCTTGCTGAGCGTCTCGTAGCGTTCGAGGATCGCCGCCCGCAGCTCATCCGCGCTGGCGGGAGCGTTCGCCGCCATGATTTCGTCCGTCATCCGCGCCCCACAGTCCGATCGGTCAAATTAGAATATCCGTTCCGCGCGTGAACGCCAGGGTTCAACTTACGACCAGGAATTCCACTTTACCCGTAGAGGGAATTTTTATTCCAGGCTACAGGAACACGAAGTCCCGGCCGCGTCATGAGCCGGACGAGGGAGCGATCATGGTCGAGACGACGCGATCGAACGGTCAGGCGACGGACACGCCGCCCGCTCCTGCGCTCAATCCACCGAGACCTTGAAGGTTCCCATGCACGACATCGCCATCCTCGGCGCGGGCCGCATCGGCCGCATCCACGCCAAGAACGTCGCCGGCCAGGCTGGCCTGCGTCTCAAGCATGTGGTGGACCCCGTCGCCGCGGCGGCCGAGGCGCTGGCCGCCGAAACCGGCGCCCAGGTCTCCGACCTCGGCACGGCGCTGAACGATCCGTCGGTGGCCGGGGTGATCATCGCCAGCTCGACCGACACCCACCTCGACTACAGCCTGAAGGCCGTGGCGGCGGGCAAGGCGGTGTTCTGCGAAAAGCCGATCGACCAGGACCTCGCCCGCGCCCGCTCGGCCGCCGCCGAACTGGGCGCGCCGGGCGTGAAGCTGTTCCTGGGCTTCAACCGCCGCTTCGACCCCAGCTTCCAGGCTTTGCAGGCGAAGCTGGCGGCCGGGGCGGTCGGCGCGCTGGAGACGGTGCACATCACCAGCCACGACCCGGCCCCGCCGCCGGTGGCCTACGTCAAGGTGTCGGGGGGCCTGTTCAAGGACATGGCGATCCATGACTTCGACATGGCCCGCTGGCTGCTGGACGAGCCGGTGACCGAGGTGTTCGCCGCCGCCAGCTGCCTGGTCGATCCCGCCATCGGCGAGGCGGGCGATGTCGACACCGCCAAGATCCTTTTGCGTACTGGCTCGGGCAAGATCTGCATGATCAGCAACAGCCGCCGCAGCGGCTACGGCTACGACCAGCGCATCGAGGCCTTCGGCTCCAAGGGCCTGGTCCGGGCCGACAACGTCACCGAGAGCACGGTCTCGGTCTGGGGCGAGGCCGGCGCGGCCAGCGACGCCTTCCAGAACTTCTTCCTCGACCGCTACGCCGAAGCCTATCGCCGGGAAATGGCGCACTTCGCCCAGATCATCCGCGGCGAGGCCCTGCCGGCGATCGGCTATGCCGACGGCGTCGAGGCCCTGGCCCTGGCCGAGGCGGCCGGCCAGTCGGCCCGCACGGGTCAGGTGGTCAAACTCTAGCTTTCGGGTCCGCTGGCGGGATCGACATCGATCCCGTCAGCGGGCTGTCCGGCTCTAGAATTCCAACTGCAAGCGGGCCTGAGCGACGGTGACGTCGGCGTCCAGCTGGGAGCCGGCGATCAGGCGGTTTTCGATGGTCGCCCGGGTCAGGTTCCCGGTCAGGCGCACATAGGAATAGGGATACCAGTTGGCCCCGAAAGTGACGGCCTTGTAGGTCCCGGCCGTGGAAAGGCCGGTCTGCGAGGCCAGCGTGGCGACGCCGTTGGCGGCCATGTCGCTGAAGTCGGCGTAGTCGTAGCGGGCGGCCAACTCCAGCGCGCCCAGGCCGCCCTTGTCGAGCGGATGGGCGACCTTGATCCGACCGAACGAGCCGTTGGGATTGTAGGGCCGGGTCTCTCCGGTCGCGAACCAGCTGGCCGAGGCGTAGGCGGTGACGATGTCGAAGTCCGGCCCGCCCAGGGTGGAGCTGAGATTGGTGGCGATGCGGTCGACCTTGATCCGGGCCGCCTCGCCTTGCAGCGACAGCGCGCGGTGGATCCAGGCGGCCTCGATCCCCACCGTGGTGTCGCCGTCGCCGACCGCCCCGGTCGAGAACAGGGTCGCACCCGACGAGGTCTGGGACCTGAAAGCGGTGTTGGCCGCCGCCGAATAGGTGAAGCCGGTCTCCCCTCCCCGATCGCGGCGACGCAGCCAGGCGCCCAGGTGCAGGCGGTCGGCGTCGGAAAGCTGCGGCGACCAGGTAGCGCGAACGGTGGCCCCCAGGCGCTCGACGGCCTGGTTGGGATCGTAGCCGCCCGTGGCGTCGGTCTTGTTGATGTTGTCGCCCTGCAAGGCGCCCCACAGCGACCAGTTGGAGCCGGTACGCACGGCCTCCAGCGACAGGGCGTCGCCGGCGTCGATCACGTCGCCATAGGCGCCGCGTTCCATGAAGGTGATCGACTTGAACGAGGTCAGCCCCTCCAGCGAGGCGGCTTTCTGGTTGCCGGCCAGCAGCGAGGTCTGGGCGTCGAGCTTGTACTCTATGATAGCGTCGTCCCAGCTCCAGGCGCCGCCGCTGACCGCGCCGCCTTCCAGGCGATAGCCCCAGCGGCCGGTCTGGCCCTCAACGCCCAGGAACAGCTGCCGGGCCTTGAACTGGCGGGCGTGATAGTCGGCGACGCCGTCGCGCTCGGCGACCGCATCGACGGCGTCCAGCAGGATGCGGCCGCGCAGCTTGAAGGTCGAACCCGAAGCGTCGGTGAAGCGCGGCGAGTTCTCCCAGCGGAGGGGCTCGGCGGCCGGTTTCGGCGACGAGGTGGTCGGGAGGGTCGCGATCGGCGCGGCGGCGGGAGCAGCGGTAGCGACAGCGGACTGGCGTTCCAACACGTCGATCCGCGCTTGCAGCAGCTGGATCTGAGCCTTGAGGGCGGCGAGATCGGCGTCCTCGGCGCGGGCGGCGCCGGCGAAGCCGACGGCCACGAGGGCCGTGGTGGCGAAGAGAATGCGCATGGGCGTGGGTTCCCGCTCCCACGCCAGGCGCGGGAGGAAGAGGAAGGAAAGGGGCCGCCGCTTCGGCGGCCCGACTGCCTGGAAGGATCGCTACTCGGCCGCGGCCGGAACCGGCTCGACGTCGGACGGCGTGGCGTGACCGGCCAGAGCGGCGTCGAGGGCATCCTTGTCGAGGGCCTTTTCCCAGCGGCTGACGACGATGGTGGCGACAGCGTTGCCGATGAAGTTGGTCAGGGCCCGGCACTCGCTCATGAAGCGGTCGACGCCGAGG
>NZ_QHJY01000083.1 GCF_003185805.1 Caulobacter sp. D5 | reverse complement strand
TGAGGGGTCGCACGAACAGAAACGCCGCGAAAGCCGATCAGCTTTCGCGGCGTCTGACTTTTGAGAGACCCCTCACCCGTCGGCTATCGCCGACACCTTCTCCCGCAAGGGGAGAAGGGCCTTAATCTTCCAGGCTGGCCAGGCGCGCGGCCTGGTCCTCGGCGATCAGCGGGTTGATGACGTCGTCCAGGGCCTCGCCCTCGATCACCTTGGCCAGGTTGTAGAGGGTCAGGTTGATCCGGTGATCCGTCACCCGGCCCTGCGGGAAGTTGTAGGTGCGGATGCGCTCCGACCGGTCGCCGCTGCCGACCTGGCTCTTGCGGGCGTCGGAGCGGGCGTCGTCCAGGGCCTGGCGCTGCATGTCGTAGAGCCGGGCCTTCAGGTTCTTCATCGCCTTGGCGCGGTTCTGGTGCTGCGACTTCTCCGACGACGTCACCACCACGCCGGTCGGCAAGTGGGTGATGCGCACCGCCGAGTCGGTCTTGTTGACGTGCTGGCCGCCGGCGCCGGACGAGCGGTAGGTGTCGATCCGCAGATCGCTTTCCTTGATCTCGATCTCGACGTCCTCGGCTTCCGGCAGCACGGCCACCGTGGCGGCCGAGGTGTGGATGCGGCCCTGGGCTTCGGTCTCGGGCACGCGCTGCACCCGGTGCACGCCGCTCTCGAACTTCAGCCGGCCGAACACGCCGTCGCCGGTGATCGAGGCGATGATTTCCTTGTAGCCGCCCATCTCGCCTTCGGAGACGCTGTCGACCTCGACCCGCCAGCCCTGGGTGACGGCGTAGCGCTGGTACATCCGGAAGAGGTCGCCGGCGAACAGCGCCGCCTCGTCGCCGCCGGTGCCGGCGCGGACTTCGAGGATGGCCGAGGCGTTCTCGTCCTTGTCCTTGGGGGCCAGCATCAGGGCCAGCTCGCGCTCCAGGATCGGCAGGCGCTCGTCGAGAGCCTCGATCTCGTCGCGGACCATGGCGGCCATCTCGGGATCGGCGGCCATCTCGTCCAGCTCGGCGCGCTCGGCGCTCAGCTTGGCCAGGCGTTCGACGGCCTCGGCCACCGGCCGCAACTCGGCGTGCTCCTTGGAGAGCTTGACGATCTCGCCGCCGTCGGTGGCCGCGCCCATGCGGGCCTCCACTTCGCGGAAACGGTCGAGAACCTGGTCGAGGCGGGCCTGGGGCAGTCGCAAGGGAAGAGATCGCACGGCTGAAGGATGGGGCCGGCTTCTCTAGGCCCTTTCCGGAGGGAAGGGAATGGAGGCGCGGCCAAGCCGTCGGCTGCTGACATCCACCGTCATCAGTATCGTTTGAAAACTTACCTGACTGGGATTAGCTAGTCGAAGAGCCGACCGCGCGCCGCGGCCCGCCCAGGGAAACGCCCATGTCCTTTTCGATCCACCACGTCACGGCCACCGCCTTCACGCGCGGCCTGACCACGCTGTCGAACCTGCTCGACAAGGCGAAAACCCATGCGGAGGCCGCGGGCGCCGACCCGGACGCCTTCGTCCAGGCCCGCCTGTTCGCAGACATGCTGCCGCTGGCCGGCCAGATCCAGCGCGCCTCCGACGCGGCCCGCGGCGCCATGGCCCGCTTAAGCGGCGGCGTCGCCCCGCCCATGACCGACGACGAGACCACCTTCGCCCAGCTGCAGGATCGCGTGGCCCGCAGCCTCTCCTATGTGCAAAGCGTTCCGGCCGAGGCCTTCGAAGGGGCGGAGACCCGCGAGGTGGTGTTCCCCGCCGGGCCGCTCACCCTGGGCTTTTCCGGGCTGGACTACCTGCTGGAGTTCGCCCTGCCCAACTTCCAGTTCCACGTCGTGACCGCCTACGACATCCTGCGCCATCACGGCGTGCCGCTGGGCAAGCGCGACTACCTGAACCTGGGCGCGGAACGGGTGCGAGCGGCCTAGGGCGGATCGACCTTCAGGCTCCGTGCGTGGTCCTCGTCCTTCGACAAGCTCAGGATGAGGACCATTTACAGGCCAGAGCGGTAGAAAAACCTCATCCTGAGCCTGTCGAAGGACGAGGTTTTCGGCTCACACGCCAACCGCCGATTGAACCCAAGCCGCCCTATCGCGTCTTCCAGTCCGCCCGCGGCGTCGAGGCCTGCGCCGCCAGCGCGGCCTCGGCGCCCGCGTCGCCCAGCACCTTGGCCTTCAGGAACGCCACGCTCAGCGCCGAGGCCTCGGGAAAACCGGGGTCCTCGGGATGATACGACATGCTGTGGCCGACGCCCTTGCCGACCCACAGGTACTTGCCGCCCGGCGCGCTGGTGTCGAACGGGTAGAGGTGCTCATGCCAGTCCTCGATCACGCCGGGCAGCACGTCCTTGTCGCCGGTGATCATCATCATCGGACCCTTGACGCCCTGGTAGGCGGTCGGGCCGATCAGGCCCTGGATGACGCCGGGACTGGAGAAGCACAGCACGGCCTTGACGTCCGGATTGCGCGCCGGGATCACCGTCTCCAGCGCCCCGCCCATCATCAGGGCCATCAGGCTGCCGTAGGAGTGCCCGGCGGACGCCACGGGCAGGCTGGGGAGATCGGCGGTGATCTCCAGCGAGGCGGCCGCCAAATCCAGCAGGCGCAGGGCGAAGGCCTGGCGCAGGGTGTACTTGCCGCTGTCGGGACTGGCCTTGGAGTCGACGTGGGTCGGCGCGACCACGAGGAAGCCCGCCGCGCTCCAGGCGTCGAACAGCGCCTGATAGTTGGACGGCTGGCCGCCGGCGCCGTGCGAGAAAAGCAATAGCCCCTTGGGCTTTTCGGGTCGCGCCAGCAGGACGGGCAGCGTGCGATCCTGGACCTTCAGGGTGATGGTCTCGACCTTCGCGGTTCCCGAGGCCGCCCCGAGCAAAGGCGCGGCAGCCAGGGAGCCGGCGCCCAGCAACAGGGCGCGACGATCGATCATCATGGGAATCCCCCTTTACACTTCAGGCGCGCAGCCTGGACCGGATGCACGCTGAGTGTCGAGCCTCAATAGGCCGGGCGCACCTCGATGGCGTTCACCTGCCTGGCCGAGCGCGAGGGCTTCCTGTCGCCGCCCACCACCACCCGGTAGGGACCCTCGCGGGCGTCCAGCGGCTGGCCGTTCTTGCGGTCGGCGATGATCACCGGATTGTCGCGGTAGAACGGGTCGGTCTCGGCCAGCGACAGGATCGAGACGTAGCCGTCGGCCGCCTTCACGATCACCACCTGGTTCAGGTAGCGGCCCATCAGCCGGTCGCCGTGCACCACGCCCGCCTGCACCAGGGCGGCGTTCAGCAGCACGCCTTCGTAGACCGCGCTCTTGCCGCCCTCGACCATGGTCGCCTTGCCGCGCGGCAGGGCGGCGAAGTCGGCCGGGGTCAGCACGATGCTGTCGCGGCCCTGCACGGTCACCTTGATGTCCTGGGCCCAGGCAGACGGGGCGAAGGCGGCGGGAGCGAGCGCCAGGACGGCGACGGCGAGGGCTGATGCGAAGGAGGGGGCGAGACGCATGGATAGTCTCCTGAACGGGGCCGCGATCTGACCCTCCGCGCGGCGTCGGCGCAAGGTCAGTCGGCCGCGTCGCCCGCCGGCGCCACGCCGCGTTCGTCGAGCTTCTGGTCGATCCGCGTCAGCAGGCGAATGACATACCCCAAGGCCAAGAACTCGGTGATCCGGATGTTGGCGTCCCGCATGGGAAAGCGTCCTGGCCAGAACGCATCGCTGATCATCACGAAGAACAGCACGCCGGCGACCAGGAAGCAGCAGACGGCGATGAAATTCGCCGAGCTGCGACGAGCTCGATCCTTGTTCACTACACTGTCCCCGTTGCTGATTCAGCAGCGGTCATTTCGCCACGACCAGGCCGGCAGTCTAGTTTCGAAAGATATCGGGCGCCTCACCCCCGCCAGGCGAAGACCAGCGGCCTGGAGGCGAACGCCAGGTCGCGCGGCGCGGGCTTGGGCGCATGGCCGCCGCCGAAGATCGTCGGATACAGCGACACGACCAGCAGCACGGCCATGGTGATGTTGAAGCCGCGCAGCACGGCCGGCCGGTCGAGGAACCGGCGCAGGGCCATGCCGAAGCCGGCCCAGGCGGCGCTGCACGGCGCGCCGACCAGCATGAACAGGCCCGCCAGCACCGGCACGACCAGGATCGAGCCGCCCTCCGGCGCATAGGTGGTCACCGCGCCCAGCGCCATGGCCCAGGCCTTGGGATTGACCCACTGGAAGGCCGCCGCCGCCCAGAAGCCCATCGGCCTGCCGCCCGCCTCGCGCTCCGAGATTCCCCGGGCCGTGCCGATCTTCCAGGCCAGCCACAGCATGTAGCCCGCCCCGACCCAGCGCAGGATATCGTGCAGCACCGGCCAGGCCTTGAACACGCCCGACAGCCCAAAGCCCATGGCCAGCACCATCGCCCCCAGGCCCAGGCTGATCCCCAGGATGTGCAGGATCGTGCGGCGGAACCCGAAGTTCGCGCCCGAGGCCAGCAGCATCATGTTGTTGGGACCGGGCGTGCCGGCGGTGGCGAAGGCGAACAGCACGAAAGCGAGGATCAGTTGCGGGGTCATCGGGACCTCCCTGTACAAGAATGTCACGGTGATGATTTTGATTGATCCATGAGTCAAAACTTATATTGATACAGTGACAATGAAGCTGGAGCGCCCGATGGCCGCCGCCTGGACCCCCGCCCTGCCCGACGGCGACGCGCCGATCTACGAGCGCCTGGTCGAGGCTCTGCGCGCCGACGTCGCCTCGGGCGCCCTGCCGGCCGGAACCCGCCTGCCGCCGCAGCGCGACCTGGC
>NZ_QHJY01000578.1 GCF_003185805.1 Caulobacter sp. D5 | reverse complement strand
AGAGAGAGGGATCAAACCAACGCCCCAACCTTCGCCATAGACGCCGGCCGCGCATCCGCTACCTTCGGTGGAGTTTCATCCGGGGGAGTACATAGCGTGGCGTCGTTCCGTTCGGCCGTGGCCGTCAGCCTGGCCCTGTTGCTCACCGGCGTCGCCCACGCCCAGCCCGCCGCCCCCCCTGCCGCCCAGGCCCCCGCCCCGCCCTCCGGCAAGCCCGCCAAGCCCCCGACGCCGATCCGCGCCTTCGACCTGCCGCAGATCGAGGCCTTCGGCGCCGCCATCTACCGCCAGGACATCGCCGCCTGGCTGGCCAGCGACGCCCTGGGCGACAAGATCCCCGACCTGCAGGGCGCAGGCCTCAAGGGCTGGCTGGTCGAGGACGACGGCAAGACGGCCACGGTCCGCTTCCTGCGCGACAAGGGAAACGGCCTGGAGATCGGCTACGACGTCTTGGTCGACGGCAAGGGCGCGGGTCCCGTCACCGAACCGGCCGACCGCAAGCTGACCGACGAGGAGCGCCTGAGCTTCTCGGCTCGCGCGGCCGCCATCGCCGCCCAGCCCGCCGCCTGCCGCGCCGGCTACAACACCGCCATCGTTCGCGACCCGCAGGGCGACGGCTTCATCGTCTGGCTGCTGGCGCCGTCTCCGGCGGCGGGCGCGATCCCGATCGGCGGCCACTACCGCGTCAGCGTCGCCGCCGACGGCAAGACCGTCACCCGGGTCGACGCCCTGTCGATGTCGTGCCTGCTGATGGAAAAACCCAAGCCGAAGACGGGCCAGCAGCCGGCCATGGTCTTCGCCACCCACATCGTCTCGCCCACCCCGGTCGAGACCCACGTCTTCCTGAACCTGCTCTACAAGCTTCCCATCGCCATCGGCACGGGACCAGACCAGATCTGGGCCGTGGACCAGGGCAGGATCAGCAAGCTGGACATGGGCAAGAAATGAGGACCGCCTGAAAGACCCTCTCCCTGAAGGGAGAGGTGTCGGCGAAGCCGACGGAGAGGGAAGTCGCTGCGAAGACGACTAACCACCCCGGAAGCTGAAAACGCCCCCCTCCGGCCCTTCGGGCCACCTCCCCCAGAGGGGGAGGATCTCATAGCCGCCCGCGCGCGCCGCCCTTCAGGGCGTCGATCTTGCGCTCCGGCCGCGCCGGAGCCGTCTCCGGCTCCAGCGCCGACAGCCAGCCGCCCGCCGGCCGCGCCGCGCGCTCCGGCGGCAGCGCCACGACGATCTTGCGCACCGTCGCGGCCATCTGGCCCAGCAGCCGCACCTTCTCGGACGCCTTGCGCATGGCCTCGCGATCGAGTTCGTTCTCGATCGCCGCCCACAGCTCATCCATCGCCGCCATCAGCCGCTGCTGGATCTTCGCGCACCAGGCGCGGGAGGTCTGCTCGCTCATGACAGCAAGCATGAGGCCGGTCCGAAGGCCGGGGACAGGAAACGTGCGTTTTCTTGTAGGGTTTTGAATTCGTTGGGGTCGAGGCGGTCAGCCACGGGGATAACCTCCCATGGGGAGAGGGAGGGGCCCGCCGCGTAGCGGTGGGAGGGTGAGGGGGTACGCCCTCGACCGCATTGCCCACGATCGTGCCGGCACGCCGGCCGGCCTCGTAACCCCTCATCCTCCCACGCCTGCGGCGCGGGCCCCTCCTTCTCCCTATGGGAGAAGGT
>NZ_QHJY01000577.1 GCF_003185805.1 Caulobacter sp. D5 | reverse complement strand
GCGGTCGGGGTGCTGGCGGGGGCGCGTCTGGCGCCGCGCCTGGCCACGCGCGTCCTGCTGGCCCGCCGGCTGTTCGCCGCCATGGTGGTGGCGACGGCCGCCTATGTGCTGTGGCGCGCGCTCGCCTGAACAGGCGAGTGGTTGCAGTCCGGCGCGCCTGGGTGGTGCAAGGTGGCGGCTGTGAAAGATATTGCCGTTAGAAGATAGATGCCGAAATCTAGAACATTGTTATTGTAGTGATCGCCGCCAAGCTCGACCGTATGTTCAAATACAAATCCGATATAGATGTAACATCTTTGGAATGTGGCGTTATTTTGCCTCCATTGCCTCGACTCATGTTGACAATATCGTCGTCTCGATGAAGTTTTTTAGGGTCGCAGAGATCAAAGATCCGCGGCGCTATTGAAGATCGCTCGAACATTCGCCGTGGCGCGCAACCCCCGCGCCTTGGGCGACGACACCGAAACGCCGGCGCCGCTCCATGGCGACCGTCGCCTGGCCTGAGGCCCGCCGCGCTTTTGCGCGGGGTCTTCGGCGCGGGTTTCTTCGGCGTCCCCTGCAAGCCCGCCCAGATCGTCTCGCCACGCCAGGCCGCTGGTCGTGACCGCCGCCGCGACGGGCTTGTCCGCATCTTCAGTCAACAAACCGCGGCCCATGCGCCGCGACGACAAGGGCGGTCACCGCCTGTCTCTCGGAGGGAAACCATGTCGACCAACCACAAAGTGCGCCGGGACAACCGGCTGCTGATCACCACGGGCCTGGCCGCCGCCATCCTGGGCTCGAGCTCGTCGATCGCCCTGGCGCAAGCGACCCAGAATCCGGCGACCCAGGCCACGGACACGACCAAGGCCGCGCCGGAAGCCACGGTCGAGAACAAGGTCGAGGAGATCGTGGTCGTCGGCACCCGCGCCAGCCTGCAGAGCGCCATGGGCCGCAAGAAGCGGGCGGGCACGATCTCGGACTCGATCGTCGCCGAGGACATCAGCCAGTTCCCCGACAAGAACGTCGGCGAGGCCCTGGGCCGGGTGACCGGCGTG